>CAMFTS010000147.1 GCA_945988915.1 uncultured Clostridia bacterium | reverse complement strand
GTTGTTTCGCATTCGGAGTATCTTCATACGCCTTTATGCTCACGCCTTGCCTTACGAAAAAATAAACTAAAAATAGTTTAAGGTTTTTGCTTCCGTAATGCTTTGTTGTTTCGCATTCGGAGTATCTTCATACAGTTTGATAGAGCTTGATACAGCTTCATTAAAATTTATACCTGAAGTATCTTCTTATTTATAAAGGAATTTTTATGGATAATAATATTAACACTTACAGCTCGCTTTCACTCGCCTTTCTCGGTGACGCGGTTTTTTCACTGATGGTTCGTGAGTATCTTTTAACAAAGACAAATTCTCATCCGTCAAAGCTACATAAGCTCTCAATAAATGCTGTCAGCGCGGGTGCACAAAGCAGAGCAATAAAGAAAATACTTCCTCAGTTGACGGAGAATGAACACGATGTGTTTCAGCGAGGCAGAAATGCACATCCGAAGCATACGCCGAAAAATCAGTCTGAGTCCGATTATCATTATGCAACGGGACTTGAGGCACTTTTCGGATATCTTTATCTGGAAAAGAAGAACAGCAGACTTGAAGAGCTTTTCAATTTAATTATTGAAGACTTAGAGGTGCTTGTTTCTGATACGGATATTAAAAAATAACAGATTAGAAGAAACATTTATTCAATTTCTGTGGTGGACTCTCGGAAGCATACTTTTTGCAATAGCAATAAATATTTTTACTGCTCCGAATAACATTACGGTCGGTGGATTTTCGGGTCTTGCCACAGCGTTGAATTATTTGTTCGGGATTCCCATAGGCTTTTGCGTATTCGCTTTAAATGTCCCGTTGTTTATAATTGCTTTTTCAAAGTTCGGCTTTGATTTTATTGTGAAAACCGTAATTGCAACCTTTGAAACATCGCTGTTTATTGATATTTCCGCACCCTTTCTGAAGGGCTATTCGGGGGACACGCTTTTATGTTCAATTTTTGGCGGAGTGCTTCTCGGAATCGGTTTAGGACTGATATTTCAGCATGGTGCGACTACCGGCGGAACAGATTTGATTGCAAAGCTTTTGCGTCTGAAATATCCGCATTTGTCAATGGGCAGAGTTATGCTTATTGTCGATTTGTTAATCGTAATTGCTTCGGCTTTTGTTTTCAGAAGCATTGAAAGTATGCTTTACGCTCTTGTATCGGTCTTTATAAGTACTGAGGCTATTGATATGGTAAGCTCCGGCTTTTCCCATTCAAAAACAGTGTTTATTGTAACTGACCGCGGCGAAGAAATTTCAGACAGAATTCTTCATTCGCTCGACAGAGGTGTTACCGTGATGAAAGCATACGGGGGCTACACTAAAACGGAAAAGCAAATTATTTTCTGCGCTGTCAGGGCAAGTGAAGTTCCGCGCATTTCAAAGTATATTAAGCAGATAGATGACAATTCGTTTATGGTAGTGACCGATGCCGATGATATTCTCGGTAACGGATTTGAAAATAAATACAAGTAAACTTATATAAAGAGGTAAATTATGTCCAAGAAGAACAATATAAGAAATTTTTCAATTATTGCTCATATTGACCACGGCAAATCCACGCTTGCAGACAGACTGCTTGAGCTTACAAACTCTGTTGCAAAGCGGGATATGGAAGAACAGCTTCTTGATAATATGGAGCTTGAGCGCGAAAGAGGAATTACAATTAAGGCTCATGCAGTAAAGCTCGACTACAAAGCAAAAGACGGAGAAACATATGAGCTTAATTTAATTGATACCCCCGGTCATGTCGATTTCAACTATGAGGTATCCCGTTCACTTGCGGCTTGCGAGGGCGCTGTGCTTATTGTTGACGCATCTCAGGGTGTTGAAGCGCAGACGCTGGCAAATACATACCTTGCGCTCGACCATAATCTTGAAATTGTACCCGTTATAAATAAAATAGATCTCCCTGCCGCAGACCCTGAAAGAGTTGCGCACGAGGTTGAAGATGTAATAGGAATTCCCTGTCTTGAATCTCCGAGAGTTTCTGCTAAAACAGGAGAGAATGTTGAGGCTGTTTTAGAAGAAATCGTAAAACTCGTTCCTGCACCTGAGGACCGTGACTCAGAGCCGTTAAGAGCATTGATTTTTGATTCGATTTATGATTCTTACAGAGGCGTTATCGTTTATGTAAGGGTTATGGACGGTAAAATAAAACCCGGCGATACTATGAGAATGATGGCGACCGGTGCTGAATTCACGGTTGTTGAAACGGGATATATGAGAGCAACCTCGCTCGAGCCGACAAAACAGCTGTCATCGGGAGAGGTAGGATATATCACAGCGTCAATCAAAACTGTATCTGATGCTCGCGTAGGCGACACGGTTACAACTGCCGAAAATCCCGCAAAGGAAGCTCTTCCCGGTTACAGAAAAGTAAATCCTATGGTTTTCTGCGGTGTTTATCCGGCTGACGGTGCCGATTATGAAAATCTTCGCGATGCACTCGAAAAATTACAACTCAACGATGCCGCACTTTCATTTGAACCTGAAACATCAGGCGCATTGGGATTCGGCTTCAGATGCGGCT
>CAMFTS010000146.1 GCA_945988915.1 uncultured Clostridia bacterium | reverse complement strand
GATTAACTGTTTTTTTATAGATTTACGAGGTTTTGCACAAATTAATTGAAAATGTCTATTAATTGACTTAAATCGTTTTATTGATTGACAATATCTGTTTTTAATTATAAAATTATGTGAAATATTTATTATATAAAGAAAAAAGTATGAATGATTCTACAATTCATTAGGAGAAAAATATGAAATACTATTTTGTTATAAATCCGTTAGCAGGCGACGGTCGGGCTCAGGGCGATATTGCTAATCAAATTGAAGAATTGCCCAACAAAGCAGACTGTGAAATATATCTCACAAAACATTCAAACGATGCAACAAATTTTGTAAGAAAAACCTGTGAAGCACACAAAGGCGAAGAAATGAGATTTATCGCTTGCGGCGGTGACGGTACTATTAATGAGGTGTTTAACGGTGCTGTCGGTTATGAAAATGTCAGTGTTTCGTGTTATCCCTGCGGCAGCGGTAATGATTTTGTCAAGAGCTTTGGCGGAGCTGAAAAGTTTCTTAATATTCAAGCGCTAATCGATGCTCCTACACAGAAGCTTGACTTGCTTAAGGTCGGTGACAGATACAGCGATAATGTAACGAATTTCGGCTTTGATACTACAGTTGCCGAAACTGTAAATATTGACAGAGCAAAGAACGGTCACGGCAGTAAAAGCTCTTATGCAAAAGGTATTGTCAGAGCATTGGTAAAAGCTATGAAAACAAAATGCACAATCGTTGCTGACGGAGAGACGCTTAATCCAAACGGTGTGATTATGCTTTGCACACTTTCAAATGCGCAGTATGTCGGCGGTTCCTTCAGATGCGCGCCGAGAGCTAAAACAGATGACGGACTTATTGAAGTATGTATGGCATATCCGACTTCACGCATGAAATTGTTCCGTCTTATCGGTATGTATGCCAAAGGAGAGCATCTTGACAATTTAGATTTATTTAACTTTCTTGTTTACCGTCAGGCAAAGAAAATCGAGATTACGGCTCATCAGCCTGATTTTGCATATTCTCTTGACGGCGAAATCATTTACACAGATCATTTTACAGTGGAAATAGCCGAAAAGGTCCTTGACCTTGCGGTACCCGACTGATTATTAATTTCAAAGAATAAAGCCCACCTCTTGGTGGGCTTTAATACTTTCCGTATCTATTCTATACGAGTTTTTCCAATCCGTCAGAAGAATACTTTTCGCCGTTTCTCTTTTTTTCAAGCTCCTGAGTTAATTTGTTGAATTTATCTCTTGTAACAGGATAAAGAACAGCGCCTGCAACCGAAAGCAATAAGAATAAGGCAGGGAAGACGGTAACAATGTTCTCAATACCGTTTACTGTCTCCGAACTCTGAACGGACAGCTTGCCGTCATAACCCGTAACCTTGAGAATAAGGCTTACGGTCCAAACGCCTACGGCTGCACCGAATTTTTGGAAAAACTGAGGGAGAGCGGTAATTACACTTTCACGGCGGGAGTTGTATGCAAATTCATCAACTTCAACAAGGTCATACGCCATTGAGTAGAATACGGTCCAGAAATTCGCCATACCCATAGCCATAAAGAATGTTACTGCCAAAACAGCCGGAATTGTACGAACACCTATAAATCTAAGAACTATAAGACCTGCACACATAATACTCATGAAGAGAATACTTGAAAACCTACGGTCTTTCTTTTCGGCAATTTTTGTGACAACAGGGATAAACAAAGCCATTATTACAACCAATTCAATAATAACAACTGTCATCCAAGTTTCAGGCTCAGCACCGACAAGGTCTTTTATCATATATTCAAATGAAGACTGAATCATTGAAGACGCCATAAGGAAGAATACAATGAACATTGCAAACCATTTGAAAGGTTTAATTTTAAGCACTTCAAAGAACTCACCGAATATTTCTTTTATATTCTTTCTGTCATTTTTATCAGCTGCGGCTTCTGCTTTCTGTAATCTGACGCCTTTAAGCGACTTAACGGTAATAAGAGCAAATGTTATTGACATCAGAGCCATAATAAGTGCCGTTAAGGTCCAACCGAAAGAGTTTCCCATCTTTTTTCCCGAAATAACAAGCCCTGCAAAAAGGGAAGGCAAAACAGCCGGCAGAGCATTTCCGAGGAAAATGGCAGCTGTGTTAATAAGGGAGCTTGTGCTTCTGATTTCAGTACGCTCATCGTAGTCCTGAGTTATTTCGGCTACAACTGCATAGTAAGGAATAGTATAAATTGTATATGCAAGCCAGAAAAGCATTGCAACCGCAGTATAGTAAATGAATTGAACAACCGACGACTCGGTTTGTATATTGATAAATGCGGCAACAAAAAGAATTCCGAGAGGAAATGCCGCTTTACCCATAAATTTGCGCTTGTCAGCACCGTTTCTGTCTGCAAATGAACCGATAATCGGATCGGTTACAGCATCCCAGATTATTGAAATGAAGCTGACTGTACCTGCTAAAAGCGGATCCATTTTTATTACATCTGTTAAGAAAACCAAATAATATGTATAAAACATATTGTAAAGCAAAGACTCGGTAATTATTCCCGAACAGTAGCCGAGCTTTCTTTT
>CAMFTS010000145.1 GCA_945988915.1 uncultured Clostridia bacterium | reverse complement strand
TAAATCTTTCGGTTTCATTATCCTTTTCAAGATTTGTAATAAGCTCTCCTATATACTTAAATCCGGTAAGCAAATCGGCGGTTTGTGCTCCGTAACTCTTTGCTATTTCTTCAACGAGCTGTGAAGTGACAATAGTTTTAACTACTATCGGATTTTTCGGAAGTTTACCTTGTTCTTCAAGTGATGAGAGAATATACTCCGTAAGCATAATACCTACTTCATTACCTGTCATAAGCTTGTATTCGCCGTTATCAAGAACGGCAATACCTACTCTGTCGCAATCAGGATCTGTTGCAAGAAGCAAATCAGCCTTTTTGCTTTCTGTCATAGCTATTGCACATTCAAATACCTGTTTGATTTCAGGATTCGGAAAAGGACAAGTCGGGAAATTACCGTCGGGTAATTCCTGTTCCTTAACAACCTGAACATCAGCAATGCCGATTCTTTTAAGGATTTCCCTGACATGCTTGTTGCCCGTACCGTTAAGCGGTGAATAGATTACAGAAAGCTCTGCGCTCTCACAAACGCCGGGATTTACTCTTGCCTTAAGTACCTCAGTATAGAAGCTTTCAATCACATCGTCAGAAACATATTCAATAGTTCCTGCTTTGACAGCCTCTTCAAAACCGACCGTCTTTGCGCCTTCAAACATATCAACCTTTTGAATAAAATCATATGTTTTTGCTGCTGCCTCATCAGTCATCTGATAGCCGTTGGGATCATAGCACTTATATCCGTTATATTTTGCCGGATTATGACTTGCGGTAATGATAATACCTGAACTGCACTTGTAATAACGCACTGCATAAGAAAGCATAGGCGTCGGGACAAGTTCAGGATAGATATATACTTTAATTCCGTTCCCTGCAAGTACTTCTGCCGCAGAACGCGCGAAAACATCGGATTTAATTCTCGAGTCATATGCAATAGCAACTGACGGATTTTGAAAAGCAGAATTAAGATAGTCTGCAAGACCCTGCGTTGCCTGATTAACAGTATAGATATTCATTCTGTTAGTGCCTGCGCCGATAACTCCTCTGAGGCCTGCGGTGCCGAATTCAAGATTTTTATAGAAACGGTCGAGAATTTCCTCATCTTTTCCGTCTATTTCTCTGAGTTCCGGAAGAAGATCATCATCAGCCGTTGCTTTTTCACACCACAATTTATAAAGAGCATTTATATCGTTCATAAGTTACCTCCAAACCTGGTTTTACAAATAACATTATAAACTTTTATTTCAATAAAGTAAACAGTTATTTGTCGAACGGTACATATCTTTTGAGTTCAGACAATAATCTCATAATTGCGATTATATTTATTAACGCAAAAAGCAGATGAGAGTTTCTCATCCGCTTAAGTGTTTTAAATAAGAACCTTTGAAAGAAAATCCTGAAGTCTCGGATTTTCAGGATTATTAAAAATCTCGTCAGGGGTACCTTCTTCAAGAATTTTACCTTCATCCATAAAAATAACTCTTGTTGCAACTTCCTTTGCAAAGCCCATTTCATGTGTTACAACCACCATAGTCATTCCCTCAGCGGCAAGCTCTTTCATAACATCAAGAACTTCGCCGACCATTTCGGGATCAAGTGCAGATGTAGGTTCGTCAAAGAGCATAACATCCGGTGACATACACAAAGCACGAACTATTGCCACTCTCTGTTTCTGTCCTCCTGAAAGCTGTGACGGATAAGCCTCTGCTCTGTCTTGAAGACCGACGCGTTCAAGCATTTCAAGAGCCTGATTTTCAGCTTCGCTTTTTGATTTACCGAGTAATTGCATAGGTGCTATCGTCATATTTTTAAGGACGGTCATATTAGGAAACAGATTGAAATGCTGGAAAACCATGCCCATTTTCTGACGGTGTCGGTTTATATTAACCTTCTTTTTCGTGATATCCGTTCCCTCAAAATAAATATGACCTGAGGTCGGTATTTCAAGCAGGTTCAGTGAACGCAAAAAGGTAGATTTTCCGCTTCCCGAAGGGCCGATTATAACAACAACCTCACCTTTTTTGATTTCACAGTTGATACCGTCAAGAGCCTTGACCTCTCCGTTGTTGTAATGCTTTTTTAAATCTTTTACATTTATTAAAACATTATCTGTCACTCTTACGCAACCTCCTTTCGAGTCTGCTTACAAGAGCAGTAAGAATCATAACTACTACAAGATAAATGATTGCGACCGTAAAAAGCGGGATGAAATATTGGAATGTGCGTCCCGCTACAACGTTACCTGCTTTGGTTAAATCCATTACGCCAACATAGCCTGCAACAGAGGTTTCCTTTAACAAAGCAATAAATTCATTGCAAAGTGTAGGAAGTACTGCTTTGAACATTTGCGGAATAATAATGTTTCTCATTGTCTGAAAATAGTTGAATCCTAAGCTTCTTCCTGCTTCAAACTGACCGTTATCTATTGACATAATGCCTGCACGGAAAATTTCGGCTACATAAGCGCCTGAATTTATACCGAATGCAAAAATGCCCACAAGCACGCCGTTATCGGTTGCAACAAATATTACAAAATATGCAATCATCAGCTGAACAACAACAGGTGTGCCTCTGATTACCGTTAAGTAAATCTGAC
>CAMFTS010000144.1 GCA_945988915.1 uncultured Clostridia bacterium | reverse complement strand
ATTTCGTTAAGTATGTAATGTCGGTAAATCCCGAAATGAAGCTGAACAAATACGGCAAGGGCAAATATCTTTTGCGTCATGCTTTTGAGGGTGATTATCTTCCGCAGAGTATTCTTTACCGTGAAAAAGCAGCATTCTCGGATGCAGTAGGTCATTCCATGGTTGACGATTTAAAAGAATATGCGGAAAGCTATTACACACAAGAGGAATTCTCAGAAAAGAAAGAAAAATATACACACGCAAAGCCGTTTACAAAAGAATCGCTTTTATACCGTGAGATTTTTGAAAAGTATTATCCGGGACAGTCTGAAATGGTTGCAGATTTCTGGATGCCCAACAAGGAATGGGAGGGCTGTGATGTTGATGACCCGTCGGCCCGTGTGCTTTCAAACTACGGTGAAAGCGGAAAATAAGCCTGAAAAGGAAGTAAACAAAATATGTCAAACAGTATTCACGAGGAATGCGGAGTTTTCGGAGTATATTCTAAAAACGGTACGGATGTTGTGCAGACAGCATATTACGGACTTTATGCCTTACAGCACAGAGGACAGGAAAGTGCGGGAATTGTCGTAAATGATGACGGTGTATTTTCTGTAAAAAAGTCACTCGGACTTATCGGCGACTCATTCTCGCAGGAAGATTTAAAGAAGCTCGGACAAGGAAATATTGCGGTAGGTCATGTTCGTTATGCAACAACAGGATGTGACAGTACAGAGAATATTCAGCCGATAGTTGTAAATCACAACAAGGGCAAAATGGCACTCGCTCACAACGGAAATCTTACAAATTCATATGAGCTGAGAATAAAGCTTGAAGAAAAAGGCGCTATCTTTCACACGACAACCGATTCCGAGGTTATTGCATACATAATAGTTCAGGAAAGGCTTAAATTCGGCTCTATTGAAGAAGCAGTTTCTTCGGCTATGGATAAAATCGAGGGCGCATATTCACTCGTGATATCCTCGCCGTCAAAACTTATTGCCGTCAGAGACCCTAATGGATTCAGACCGCTTTGCTACGGGGAAATGGACGACGGCTCAATCGTTTTTGCATCGGAAACCTGTGCGCTTGATGCTATCAATGCAAACTTTGTCAGAGATTTACTTCCGGGTGAAATCGCAATAGTGGAAAACGGGAAAATCCGTTTTGATACAAAACATTGCGGTATTACACCGAAAAGCCTTTGCGTGTTTGAATACATTTATTTTGCACGCCCCGATTCAATAATTGACGGTGCAAGCGTCAGCCTTGCAAGACAGCAGGCAGGACGATTCCTTGCAAAATCTCATCCCGTAGATGCCGACATAGTAATAGGTGTTCCCGATTCGGGACTCGAAGCGGCACTCGGTTATTCTTTAGAATCAAAAATTCCCTATTCGATAGGATTTACTAAAAATAAATACATAGGCAGAACATTCATAGCTCCCGAACAGTCGTCAAGAGAAAAGGGAGTCAATATAAAATTAAATCCCATTAAAGAGGTTGTTAACGGAAAAAGAATAGTTTTAGTTGATGACTCTATTGTGCGCGGAACAACAAGCAGAAGAATTGTAGATTTGCTTATGTCGGCAGGTGCTAAGGAAATACATATGCGAATAAGTGCGCCTCCGTTCGTTGCACCTTGCTACTACGGAACGGATATCGACAGTGCAAAAGGACTTATTGCAAACCAACATTCAGTAGAAGAAATAGCAAAAATAATCGGCGTAACCTCGCTCGGTTATCTGGAATTAAAGGATGTTTATATGCTGACGGGCAAGAATACCGGCTTTTGTACTGCATGTTTTAGCGGAGAATATCCCGTATGCCCGTCAAATAATACAGAAAAATCAAGATTTGAAGGTAAAATCAGTGAACATAAAAAACAGTAAACGGAAGGTTAGGTGACTATTATGACAAAGTATATTTTCGTTACAGGCGGTGTTGTTTCAGGACTCGGAAAGGGAATTACCGCCGCATCACTCGGCAGATTATTAAAAACAAGAGGCTTAAAGGTAGCTGCACAGAAGCTTGACCCGTATATCAATGTTGACCCGGGTACAATGAGCCCGTATCAGCACGGTGAGGTATATGTTACCGAGGACGGTGCAGAAACAGACCTTGACTTAGGTCATTATGAAAGATTTATTGATGAAAACTTAAATAAGTATTCAAACCTTACAACAGGAAAGGTTTATTGGAATGTTCTTAACAAGGAACGCCGAGGTGAATATCTCGGCTCAACCGTTCAGGTAATTCCGCATGTTACCAATGAAATTAAGGAATTTGTATATAGAGTAGGCAAGAAAACAGATGCCGACGTTGTCATCACTGAAATCGGCGGTACAATAGGTGATATTGAAAGTCAGCCGTTCCTCGAAGCTGTCCGACAGATTTCTCTGGAGGTCGGCAAGGAAAACAGTCTGTTTATTCATGTTACGCTCGTTCCTTTTTTGAGCGGTTCCGATGAGCATAAATCAAAGCCGACACAACATTCCGTAAAGGAATTGCAGGGAATGGGTATTAACCCTAACATTATAGTTCTTCGCTGTGATGAACCTCTTGAAGAATCAATATTCCAGAAAATTTCTCTTTTCTGTAATGTTAAGCCTGACT
>CAMFTS010000143.1 GCA_945988915.1 uncultured Clostridia bacterium | reverse complement strand
AGGTTAAAGATAAAGATGTTTTGCTTGAATTACAGCGTCAGCACAGTGAATACACGAAAATTGCGGGAGACACGGTTAAAGCACTCGCAAAAGAAAAAGCAATACCGAAAGAGCAGAGCCCTATATCCAAAATAGGCTTGTGGTCGGGAGTACAGATGAATACATTGACTGACCGCAGTAATGACAAAATCGCAGAAATGATGATTCAGGGAAGCACTATGGGGATAATTGATTTATCCAGACTTATGAGAGAATACTCCGATATTTCCGAGGATTACAGAAAACTCGGTCAGGAGCTGATAAAGCTTGAAGAAGACGGTTCGCAGAGAATGAAACAGTTTTTAGGTTGATATATGATTTCAGGACGGGATGCAGTTCCCGTCCGCTGTTTTTGCTTTCTTTACTTGACACAGATATTGTAATATTCTATAATAGAACAGTATATATATTGTGCTTAATAATGAAAAAAAGAGGTAATTATTTATGCAATTTGAAGAGAGAGAATTTCTCCCCGTAATACTCGGTGCAGATATTACAGCATATTCACTTGCAAGAAGTTTCCACGAGGAATATCACATTAAATCTCTTGTATTAAGTATGTCAGAGGGCGGATACATTGCAAACTCCGATATCATTGAAAACAGAATTTTTCCGGGACTTGAAAAAAAAGAGGTGCTTGTTGAGCATTTGCTTGAAATCGGTAAAGAATTTGAGGGCAAAAAGAAGCTTATTGTTCTCGGCTGCGGCGACTGGTATGTCCGTGCGCTTATCGAGTCAAAAAAGGTGCTTGAACCGTACTATATAGTTCCTTACATAGATGAAGATTTGCTTAACAAAATCGTTCTCAAAGATAAGTTCTATGAGATTTTTGAGGAGCTCGGACTTGACTATCCGGAAACATATGTTTATGAATGCGGCAAGGAAAATGAGCTTAATTTTAAGTTTAATTATCCTGTAATTGCAAAGCCTGCAAACTCTGCTATGTATCACTATGCAAAGTTTGAGGGCAAGAAAAAGGTTTTCTCATTTGACAATGAAGAAGAGCTCAGAAATATGCTCAAAAATCTTGAGGGCTCAAGCTATGATTATAAGTTCTTGATTCAGGATAAAATTCCCGGTGACGATACTTATATGAGAGTTCTCACTTGCTATTGCGACAAGAATTCAAAAGTCAGATTTGCTTCGCTCGGCAGAACCTTGCTTGAGGACCATACTCCGACCGCAATCGGAAATCCCGTTGCAATTATAAATGAAGTTAATCCCGAAATTGTTGCGGCAGCGACAAAATTCCTTGAGCATATAGGCTATGTCGGATTTGCAAACTTCGATATAAAATATGACGAACGCGACGGAAAATATAAATTCTTTGAAATCAATGTCCGTTTGGGAAGAAGTAATTTCTATGTAACGGGAAGCGGTTTCAACACGGTTAAGTGGATTGTTAACGATTACATTTATGACAATCTTGAAGACTACACGGTGGCAGATAATATAAATCTTTACACGGTAGTTCCGAAGGGCGTTATTATGAAGTATGTTCCCGAAAGCGATTTTAAAGACCTTGCAAGAAAGCTCTTTAAAGAGGGAAAGGTTACTTATCCGCTCCTTTACAAAGAAGATAAAAACTTGAAACACAATTTTTACGCAAGGGCTGCATTAATTAATCAGTTCAGAAAGTTTAAAAAATATTTTTAATGAGAATGTGAAAATATGAAGGAAAAAGTTTTAGGTGTTCTCGGCGGTGTCGGTCCGCTTGCAACTATATATTTTGCAGATTTAGTTGTAAAAATGACTGATGCGAAAACCGACCAGGAACACATTGCCATGGTTATTCTTAACCATTCGTCAATTCCGGACAGAACTGAATATATTATGGATAAATCAAAGCCTAACCCTCTTCCGGTTATGGTTAACGATGCAAAAATGCTTGAAGAGGACAGTTGCGATTATATAGTAATTCCTTGTAATACAGCACACTATTTTTATGACGAAATTCAAAAAAGCGTCAGTATTCCGATAATTAATATTCTCGAAGAGACGGTCAAGTATTGTGAAAAAACAATTCCGGATATTAAAAGAATCGGTGTTCTCGCAACAGACGGAACAATTAAATCCATGGCTTATCAAAATATTATTGAAAAGCACGGTCTTGAGTGCATAGTTCCGTCGCAGGAAGATCAGCAATCCGTAATGAATATTATTTATAATCAGGTTAAAGCAGGCAAAGAGGTCGATATTTTTGAATTTCACAGAATAATCGGCGATCTTAAGAAGCTTGGCTGCGATGCCATCATTCTTGGCTGTACGGAGCTTTCTATTATAAAAAAGGATTTTGAAATTAACAGGGAAGATATTGTTGATTCTATGGAATGTCTTGCAAGGTCAAGCATTTTAGCCTGCGGCAAGAAATTAAAGGTATAAAGAGGTAAAAACATGTGTGGATTTGTAGGTTATGTTAATGCCGAAAGCAACAACGCTGAAAATCAAAGAATTATTAAAGCTATGGCCGACAGAATTATTCACCGCGGTCCCGACCAGGATGACTATTATGTTGACGGCGATGTTTCGCTCGGCTTCAGAAGACTTTCGATTATTGACCTTGA
>CAMFTS010000142.1 GCA_945988915.1 uncultured Clostridia bacterium | reverse complement strand
GTGGTATCCTTTAATCGAACATTTGTTCGAATGAACAAATTTCAGAAAGGAGTGTGATTGTTATGTTTAATTTAATATATTCAATTAAACCTGCAAAAGACGGTGTTGCCGACGCGTAGAATGACAGTTTGAATAATTATTTTTAAGGAGATTGCGATGAAATCTGTTTATACCGGTTCAACCGTTTTATCTGTGGAAGATATTGCCGAAACAGATGAATTCGTGTTGGTAAAGTTCACCGAAGTAATCAACGGCAAAATAACAGAAAGCTTTGAAAAAGGTATTAAAGATGTTGACGGTGATATTATTGAATTTTTAAAAATTTAAGCTTACAAAAGCTACGGCGCGAGTATTCACTCACGCCGTATTCTTTTTTATTTTATGATTTTTTCTTCAAAAGTAACTGTCAGTTCCTGAGTAGGTACGCTGATAGATATCAGCTTCGGTTTATTTTTATACCTTACGGCTTCAAACCGGTCATCTCCGATTTTGCCGCTTAGAATTACTGTATCATCCTGAATTTTTTGCTCACACTCATCGCTTCCAGAAAGCAAAATATTCAAAACGCTGTCAATTAAAACTATGGCTGAATTTTCAGTGAATATTTCATTCTCCGGTGTTACATTCAAGCCAAACAGTTCAGCTGAACAGCTGTCTTTGTTTTTAACAAGAGTCAAGCCTCCGTGCGACTTAGGCAAAGAATAGATAATTTTTGTCTGAGACTCGTCATGCACCAGCTGAGCTTCATAATCAATGCTTTTATGCCTGATTTTTACTTGAGAAGAAAGATTCTGCAAAAGCGGTTCGATTCGTTTTCCTTTCATTGAACATCCTGTGAAAATGAGCAGTACAGCGACAACTGCACACAGGATTTTTTTCATAAAGTTCTATCCCCTCTTATTTTTCAAAGTTTGAAATAGTTTTTGCAAGTTCATTTATTATCTTTTGAGGAGTTGTTCCGGCTTTTGAATATTTTTCAGCAACAATATCGCCTGCTAAGCCGTGAATATAAACTGCAAGAATTGAAGCTTTCTTTGGTGTTATTCCCTGAGCAACAAATGACAGAATCATACCTGCAAGCACATCTCCGCTTCCACCGGTTGCCATTCCGGAATTACCCGTCATATTTATATAGTAATTCCTGCCATCCTTGGTAACCGCTGTTCTTGAGTCTTTTAATACAACAGTGGCTCCTGTCAGATTGCAAAGCTCTTTTGCACAGGAAAGTCTGTGCATCTGAACTTGCTTTACATCGGTTTTTAAAAGTCTTGCGGCTTCCCCCGGATGAGGTGTAATGATTACGGGTGCTTTTGAATTCTTAATAATATCTATGCTGTCTTGCATAAGATTTATGCCGTCGGCGTCAAGAATTATCGGTACTGTCGAATTTTCAAGCACATATTTTACAACATTGAATGTGTCATTATCCTGTCCTAAGCCGCAGCCTATTAAAACAGCATCACATTTTTTGAGTTCAAGCTTAATTCTTTCTGTTGCGATTGAGGAAATTCTGCCGTATTTGTTTGATTCAAGCGGCACGAGAACTTTTTCGGGACAAGTGCTCATCATTACGGGATATGCTTTGTCGGGAAAAGCCGTTTTAACAATTCCTACTCCACATTCAACACAAGCAGATGAAGCCATCAAAGCCGCGCCCGGCATCTCATAGCTGCCTGCAATCACAAGAGCTTTCCCGTAATCACCTTTATTTGAATTTTCACTTCTTTCAGGAAAAACTCTTCTTATGTCATTTTCGGTAAGGGTATATCCACCGTCAAATTCTTCGATTATTTCATCAGGGATACCGATTGAAACGACCTTTACTTCGCCTGCATATTCGGTTGACGGATAATAAACAAGTGAATATTTCAGCGCAATGGCGGCAAGAGTTAAGTCAGCTTTAACTGCGGCACCCTCTACATTGCTTGAGTCGGCGCACAATCCGCTCGGCAAATCAACACTGACAACATATGCATTACTGCTTGAAATAAATTTAAAAAGCTTAGCGGTTTTTTCGTCAGGTACGCCCTTAAAGCCTGTTCCGAATACACAGTCAACAATTACATCGCAGTCGGATATTCTTGATAATTGCTTAGGATTGTTCTCATCATACATTTCAATATTTATGCTCGTGTTTTTAAGCCGTGAATACATTTCAAGAGCTGTATCGGCCTGAGGAATACCGTATGCAAGAATCACATTTACTTTATATCCGTTTTCATTAAGCTTTCGTGCAATAACAAAGCCGTCGCCGCCGTTTTTTCCTTTTCCGCAAACGACAGTAACTTTACGGAGTCCCGTTTCGTCAAAGCGGTTTCTGATAACCTTTGCACAAGCAGACCCTGCATTTTCCATAAGTCTTAAATAAGTTATTCCGTTTTTATCCGCTGTTTCTTCAATTTCTCTTATCTGTGCAGAAGAAAGTATTTTCATCATGGCTTAGTCCTCCTTATACGCTGTAACCATTGCGACAGCATATTTTTCTGTATGCGAAATACTCAATGCAAAGCTGAGTTTTTTATCATTCGCGATTTTTTCGGCACTTCCCGAAAGCGAAAAGTACGGCTTGCCGAATTCATCGTGCAGAACTTGTACTTCGTTCAATTTGAAATTACGGATTCCTGTTCCGAG
>CAMFTS010000141.1 GCA_945988915.1 uncultured Clostridia bacterium | reverse complement strand
GCACCGAGAACAGGTTCTATGGATATCGCAACTTATTATTTAAGTTCATATCTTTGCGGCTTTTCAAAGGCTTTGCTTGAAAGAGGAATTGAGGGAGGTTACAACTTCCTTTCTGCTTTAATAGGCTCAGAATCCTGCTCTGAAATTAACAGAACTTATGAGCATTTTGAAATACTTAATCTTGTTGAAAACGATAAGTTCTTCGTTTCAATATCAGACATTCCTTTTAAGATTGAACCGCATACGGTTAAGCATTATGTTAATCAAATGCAGACTAAAGTTCTTGACAGGCTTCACGAGGTTTACGGCGTGGATATCAGCGAGGAATCCTTAAGAAAAGCAGTTGACGAGCATAATGAAATTTGCAGACTTATTACAGAAATAGGCGAGTACAGAAAAGAAGAAAATCCGAGAATTACCGGCTATGAATTCCATGTAATTAATCTTGTTACATATTGCTGTCCTAAGTATCTTATAATTGATAAGCTCCGTGAAACAGCGGAGGAGCTCAAAACAAGAGTTCCTGATGAAAAGAAAAATTACAGAGCAAAAATTGTTGTTGTCGGCTCGGAAATGGATGATCCGGACTTCACAAAGCTTATTGAAGATTCCGGTGCTCTTGTGGTTGCTGACCGTTACTGCTTCGGCTCTCTTCCCGGAAGAGAAGAAATAAAGCTTACCGATGATCACAATGTTCTTGAGCAGATTGTTCTTCATTATATGAAAACCTGCCAGTGTCCGAGATATATGAGTCAAGAAAAGGTACACGGCAGAAAAGAATATGTAAGAGATCTTGTCAATGAATATCACGCTGACGGCGTTCTGTATGAACAGATTAAATTCTGCGAATATTGGGGATACGAGAGAGCGCTTGCTTCACATATTATGACGAATGAATTCAATATACCGTCGGTTACGGTTGACAGACAGTACACTGCAAACGCTTCAGGACAGTTGAGAACAAGAGTTCAGGCTTTCGTTGAGAGTTTGGAAATTAAGAAAATTCAAAAAGAGAAGGGGGTAAAATAATGAGCTTTTGGGTAAATCAACCGAAAAACCTCGGTAATCTTCATAAAGACAAAACTTGGATTTTAAAGCACCGTGAATGGCGCGGACTCCGTGACACAATGTATGACTATTACCGTTGGCTTATTATCTGGAAAAACATTATTGTAATGACATTAAAAGCCCCGGTTTCAACCGTTAAGGGACTTTGGAATTATCGTTGGATGGCGTCCTATCTTTCCGCTCCGGCTTGGGTTGACAGACATACTGAGGGCTTGCGCGGTACACATTTAAGAATTGCGCATCTCCATTTCAACGGCTTGGTTAAACCTACAACAGACCTTATTCATTTCCTTCTTGCAAATGATAGACATTTTCATAAAAATCCGAAAATGGCAGATAAGGTTATTTTGGTTGACGAAATTTTTTCATCAGAATTAACAGCAGGATTTCCGGGACTGCGTGATGTTCATGTTTCAACAATCCCGATTTTCTTAACCTCGATGGTTGACCAGCAAATTACACCTCATTATCTTGATCTCACTGAGAGCTACGGAGTGCCTGCCGATGTTTGTCCGTTGCCGTCTGCAGAGGCCGGTGTTGCAATAAATGACGATTATCCGTTAGTCGGAAAATGTTCCCTTACTTGTAATATGCCGTGTGACGGTTCTGTTATAAATTCAAGCTTTATTGACAGAAGATTCAACGTTCCTACCCATCCTATAAATGTTCCTCTTCGTTACAATGGCGAAGATGTTCAGGAATATGCTGTTGATGAAGTTAAATCTGCCATCAGATTTATTGAAGAACAGATGGGCGTTAAATTTGACTGGGACGCTTTCTTCAAAGCTATGACTACATACAATAAACAGCTTGAATACGAAATGCAGAAATGGGATATTAATAAAACCGATTATCCGCAGATGACCGGTGCAACTTTCTGGCTTTACAGACTGTTCTATTTCCATATTTCAGCCGGTACTAACAAGCTCTTCCCAAAGACTGATAAAAAAGTTAACAAGTTAATGATGAAGGGCTACGAAAAGAAAGAAATGGTTTCAAAAGTAATGCGCCACCGAGCAATCGTTTGGTCATGTCCCGCAAACTATTATACAAGCCTTGCAAATTGGCTTGAAAACTGTTGGGGCGTCAATGTCGTTATGGATATGGAAACTATGATTTCTTATATTATGTATGATACCTCAGACAAAGAAAAAGCACTTGCGACTTATGCAAAAACTCTTCAGCGAACAACAATGAGAAAGCATACAAAGGGCGGATATCAGAATGTTGTTGACGAACTTTGGCGAATTGTTGATGAATTCAATGCCGATATGGTTATTATGTATGACCAAATCTCCTGCAAAGGTATGGACGGTCTTGTCGGCGTATTTGACGATCAGGCAAGAGAGCGAAATGTCAGCTTTATCTGGGTTCCGCAGGACCTTATGGACCCGAGAACAATTTCACGAAGAGATATGCGTGAACATATAAACAAATATATGACAACAGTTTTGGGTGAAGAACCCGTTGACCCGACGCTTGTTGACTTTGACGATACAATGTCTTGGTAAAGGAGTATAAATATATGAAATATTTCGGCGGATGCGATGTAGGTTCAACCTACGCAAAATGTGTAATTCTTGATGAAAACGGTAAAATAGTTGCCGACGCAACAGTAAGAAGCAAGATTAATCCTGTGCAGAGTGCTGAATTAGCACTTGGCGAGGCACTCGGTAAGGTTGCTGATA
>CAMFTS010000140.1 GCA_945988915.1 uncultured Clostridia bacterium | reverse complement strand
GATGTTCAGTACGGTAAGGGCGACCATAAGAATCTTAAAATGTATAACCTTGACCTTACAGCTTACGGCTATGATATTAAGGTTGAAAACGGTACTTGGGCAGAAACTTATGATGTTCTTATCAGCACAATCAAGTCATGCACAGATACAGATACACGCTATAAGCTTATGCATTTAGCTGAAGATATGCTTATGCAGACAGGAGCTATCACTCCTCTTTATTTCTACACAGACCTTTATATGCTTGATTCAAGCGTTAAGGGCTTCTACAGCAACCCGCTCGGTTACAAGTACTTTATGTACTGCACAATTGAGGGATAATCTAAGCTGATATTTTCGGACCGTATGGGAGAAATCTCATACGGTCCTTTTCTGCTTGAACTCTATTAGCCAATGTAAAAAACCGTTGTATTCCGTCTGTGAAATAAGCACAAAAACACTTGATTTTTTCCTTTAAAAATTTATGCCAAAATGGCTCGTAATTTGTTGACACCTTTCACAGTAATATGATAAAATAAAAACACAAAAATAATTAATAATCAGTTCTCTGCAACTGACGGAAAATGTGGAGCACCACGATGAAACAGAGAATTTATCAGCCGACCGTCTGGGCACACGTATTCTTAAGATGAATAGGTGTGCCCTTTTTGATTTATATAATTGCTTTTAGGAGGCGAACACGATGAAAAAAGTCGGTATAGTTATGGGAAGCGATTCGGATCTTCCCATTATTCAGAAAGCAACAGATACACTGAAATCTCTTGACATTCCTTTTGAAGTGCATGTCTATTCTGCACACAGAACACCGGAAGAGGCAAGGGATTTTGCTCTTAATGCGAGAGAAAACGGCTTCGGCTGTATAATTGCGGCAGCAGGTATGGCTGCACATCTTGCAGGCGCTGTTGCTGCAAATACTACCTTGCCTGTAATCGGTATCCCTTGCAAATCTACAACTCTTGACGGCATGGACGCACTTTTGTCAACTGTTCAGATGCCTACCGGTATTCCGGTTGCGACAGTTGCTATTAACGGTGGCGCCAATGCCGCATTACTTTGTGCGCAGATTATTGCTGTTGAGGACAAAGAACTTGCAGCAAGATTAGATGCAAAAAGAAAGTCAGATGCAAAGGCTGTACTTGAAAAAGATGCGGGTATTTCAGCAAGACTTTAATACTGTTATCAGCAGTAATATTTTTTAGAAAGCAGGAATTCAAATGGGTGGATTTTTTGGAATTACTTCAAAAAATGACTGTATGTTAGATGTATTCTTCGGCGTTGACTATCATTCTCATCTTGGAACACGGCGCGGCGGACTTGCGGCATACGATAAAGAAATCGGATTGCAGAGAAAAATACACAATATCGAAAATGCTCCGTTCCGAACAAAATTTGAGCATATTTTTGAAGAGATGAAAGGAACAGCAGCTATCGGTTGTATCAGCGACACCGACCCTCAGCCGTTGCTTATTCGCTCAAGAATCGGTACTTTTGCAATTTGCACCGTCGGTATAGTAAATAATGCCGATTATCTGATTGACAAGTATCTTATCAATGACTGCGGTCACTTTGACGCAATGACAGGCGGTAAGGTTAATTCAAACGAGCTAATTGCTTCACTTATAAGTCTTAAAGAGGATTTTGCAAGCGGAATAGAATTTGCACAAGATGTAATTGAAGGAACAGCATCGATTCTTGTGCTTACGCAGACGGGTTCGATTATCGCAGCGAGAGATAAAATCGGCAGACTTCCGATTCAAATAGGTGAAAATGAAAACGGACACGCTGTTTCTTTTGAATCGTTTGCATATGAAAAACTCGGATATGAATTCATTAAAGAGCTGGGCCCCGGTGAAATAGTTGAAATAACACCCGACAGCATAACACAGCTCAGAAAACCCGGAAAGAAGAAAAAAATCTGCGCATTCCTTTGGAGCTATTACGGTTATCCGACTTCAACATACGAAGGCGTAAATGTTGAAAAGATGCGTTATGATAACGGCAGAATTATGGCTGAAACCGATATGAAATCAGGCATTTGCGGAGATGTGGATTATGTAGGCGGCGTTCCCGATTCGGGAACCCCTCACGCAATCGGTTATTCTAATCAGAGCGGTATCCCGTTTGCAAGAGCTTTCATCAAATATACGCCTACCTGGTCGAGAAGCTTTATGCCGACAAATCAGGCTGAAAGAAATAAAATCGCAAAGATGAAACAGATTCCCGTCAAGGAACTTATCGTTGATAAAAATCTACTTTTTGTTGATGATTCAATCGTTCGGGGAACTCAGCTTAAAGAAACTGTCGATTTCCTTTATGAAAGCGGAGCAAAATCAGTACATATGCGTTCTGCCTGTCCGCCTATTATGTATGGCTGTAAATACCTTAATTTCTCCCGCGCAACAAGCGAGATGGAACTTATCGCAAGACGGGTTATTGTTGAACTTGAGGGAGAAGAGGGCTTTAAATATATTGAAGAATACTCAGACGCTACAACCGAAAGAGGCAAGAAGCTTAGAGCAAATATCTGTGAAAAGCTTCACTTGGCTTCACTTGAATTCCAAAGCTTAGACGGAATTATCAAATCAATCGGACTTCCCGAAGAAGAACTTTGCACATATTGTTGGAACGGAAAGGAATAAATTATGAATAACAATTCTAAATCAGACGTATATGCAGCAGCCGGCGTTGATATTACAGCAGGCTATAAAGCAGTTGAGCTAATGAAAAAGCACATTGCAACCACAATGACATCAGGCGTTTGCTCCGATGTCGGCGGTTTCGGCGGACTTTTTGAGCTTGATATGAC
>CAMFTS010000139.1 GCA_945988915.1 uncultured Clostridia bacterium | reverse complement strand
GTGAGCTTTTTTCAAGAGCAACTCCCTGAGCAACAAACTGACCGTAAATCATAACTGCAAAATACAGTAAGAACATAAGAATATATGTATAGAAAAAGCTTTGATTCTGATTGTTGCCTATTACGGTGGCTTCATTCTCAACCGAGCAGTCTATAATGCCGACAGCATCTTCGTTGCTGACACCGAGTGCCTTAAGCTCTGAAACTTGATAGTATGTCTTAACTGCATCGTCAATATAATATGTAGTCATATCCGTTATACCGGCCGTTTTTACAATGTACTTATATGAAAGGGGAGAGGTGAAGATTACCGCCATTTCATATTTGTCATTTTTTATATCTGAAATAAGAGCCTCTTCGCTTGCATCGGTTACGGTAATTTCTGCGTCGATAAGCTGTGAGCCGACATATTTTGCAATTAAATGAGTATCTGTTTCGGTGGACTCGGCAAAAACGATTTTTGAAGCATAGCTTGTGCCCATACCGTCAGTGTCAATATTTTTACCGGAATTCAATCTCGGATAAAACAACACAACCGCCATAATTGCTGTTAATACAACCGTAAGACCTACAAACAATTTGTTTTGTAAATATCCGGAAAGCTCAAATTTTAATATAGTAAAAAACTGTTTCATACATTTCCCTCCGTATATTTTACAAAAATTTCGTTCAGCGAAGGCTCTTTAACGGAGAAAGAGTCTATATGCTCCCCATATTCAGCAAGTGAAGAGAAAAGTCTGTCCTTATTTTCTGCTTTTTCGAGAAATACAGATATTTTGTCACCGTCAATGTTCATATTTTTAATGATATCTGCATTAACAATTCTTAAGTATTCTGAAATTCCGGATGTATCGGTTGTGACTATTTCAACCGTGTTTCGCTCGAAATTCCTTTTGATTTCTCGGATATTTCCTGAAAGTACGATTTCACCGCCGTTTAATACAGCGATTTCGTCGCAGAATTCTTCAATATAATTCATTTGATGCGAAGAGAAAAGCACAATTTTACCGTTTGCAATAAGCTCTTTTATCAAATCCTTTAAAAGCATAGCGTTAACGGGGTCAAGGCCTGAAAACGGTTCGTCAAGAATGACTATATCGGGATTGGAAATAAGAGTTGCAACCAACTGTATTTTTTGCTGATTGCCTTTTGAAAGTGTTTCAAGACGCTTGCCGGCATATTCAGACATCTGCAATTTTTCAAGAAGACTTTGCGCATTTTGTTTCGCCTGAGCCTTTGAAAGTCCGGCAAGTTCACCGAAATATATAAGCTGAGGCATAATCTCTTTTTTCGGATAAAGTCCGCGCTCTTCGGGGAGATAACCGATTTTATGCTTTTCTGCGTCAAAAGGAATACCGTCAAGCAGTACCTGTCCGCTGTCAGCAGAAAAAACATTCATAATGATTCTGATTGTTGTTGTCTTTCCCGCACCGTTTCTGCCGAGAAGACCTAATGCTTTTCCGCCCTCTGCACAAAATGATACGCCTCTTAAAACGGCTTTTTCACCGAAGCTTTTCGTTAATTCGACAGCTTGTAATTTCATCGGCAACCTCCCGCATAAAAATCATTGTTATAAAATAATTTTAGCATATATTTTTGCATTTTAAAGCAAAAATTGTAGAATAATACTTTTATCTTACACTAACGGAAATACTTATTATAACTTTTTTTGCATCGATAATTGATACTTTTCCGTCATCGTTTATATCAGCAAGATAATAATTTAATACGCTTAACTCTTTTGCCTTTGTAATGTTTTGCAAAATTTGTTTTGCGTCAATTACAGAAATAATACCATCATTGTTTGTATCACCTTTGAGAGCGCCTGATGGAATTTCTGTGCTTTGCTCAATTATAGTGCTGCAAGTGCTGCATATTAAGTTGCCCGTGAAACTATCCTCAACGGTAGATTTATCCAAAATCGGTGAATGACCAAAAGCATGGAGTATTTCGACCTTCGATGTTTTGCACACGCTGCAGGCGAAAATTTTCTCACCGTCTTTTACACAAGTTGGGTCGGTGATGCTTGTAACTTTATAAGAATGTTCGGTCTTAAACGAAAGCGTAACGCTTTGATCACTTGTAAGTTTTCCGCTTAATTTACCGATTGAATTCAAATATTTTGAGCAACCCACAGGCTTGATATCTGTAATTGAATATTCTGTTTTAGGCGCAAATTCGCCGTGATATGAACAGACATTGTCAGCAACTTTTTTGCCGTTAATGATTATATCAAAGGTTGCAAACTCTTTTGTGTCTTTATATGGTTGCGAATCAAGCGTACCGCTTATATCAATTGAATACTTTATATCTTTCAAATGAATAAAGCCGCTGACAGTGCTTGATTTGACGGTACGCCTTGAATAATTACATCCGCCGTAATCGGCATTGTATTCTTCAATGGTGACATATTTCCCGTCAACATCTTCAACCCATGCAACATGACCTGCTTTAAACCAAGCGACAGCACCGATTGCAGGAGTGCTGTTGACAGGAATTCCGAGCTGTTTTGCGGCATTTCCCCAATTACTTGCATTACCCCAAGATATCCCACCGTAATAACATGTAAACGGAATACCGTTTCTGCTGTTTAATCTCCACGATACAAAGTCTGTGCATTGTCTGTAATAGCTTCCGTAAGGACTGACATCATCTGAATGTTTACCTTTACAGCAATTCCTATAAGGGTAATCATTTTCAGCAGAAATTCTTACGGAGAAAATATTTATAATAAAAATCAGAGAGATAATAAACAATGATATTTTTCTTTTCTTATTCATTAAATCCTTCCTTAAATTAAAATTTATAA
>CAMFTS010000138.1 GCA_945988915.1 uncultured Clostridia bacterium | reverse complement strand
AAAAAAGTAAGAGTTAATGTAGTTTTTTGCTACATTAACTCTTTTTTGTCCTTTAGAGTACGACTCAAAAGCTGTCCGTTTTTTAACTGTTAACTTTACCGATAACACCTATTATCAATGCTATTACTCCTAAAACAATAAAAAGACCGTTGATAACGGCAATCTTTTTAGCATAGGAATTCAAAGCATCGGTATTCTGTTCCACCGTTTCGTCTTTGTGTATTTTCAAATACTTTTTAAAGTTGAAAAAAAGAACAACTGCCAGAACAATCAATGCGGCATCTATAAGCATTAAAACTATTTTATAAGTATCCATTATTTATCCTCAATCAAACATACTGCATGTGCCGCTATTCCCTGTTTCGCTCCGGTAAAGCCCAAGCCCTCTTCGGTTGTAGCCTTAACGCTTACACAATCAATACCGATATTCAACGCACAGGCAATATTTTTTCTCATATTTTCAATATACGGTGCAAGCTTCGGTGACTGAGCTAAAACCGTTGAGTCAACATTGACTGTTTTAAATCCCTTTTCATCTAAAAGCCTGACTACATTTTCAAGTAATACAAGGCTGTCTGCACCTGAATATTTTTCATCTGTGTCAGGGAAGTGCTTACCGATATCACCAAGCGCCGCAGCACCTAACAATGCGTCGGAAACAGCATGCAAAAGCACATCGGCGTCAGAATGTCCCAAAAGTCCGATTCCGTTATTCTCAATTTCAACTCCGCCGAGAATAAGCTTTCTGCCCTCAACCAATTTATGAACATCATAGCCGTGACCTATTCTAATCATTTGCTTCTCTCCTATACACAATAGCTTCTGCTATGTCAATGTCTTCCGGTGTAGTTATTTTAATGTTTTCATAACTTCCCTCAACCATTGTTACTTCTCTTCCGTACTCTTCAATAAGCTTACAGTCATCAGTGAACTGTTCCGAATTTATAACACTGTCAACCGCCGAAAGATACATTTTTCTGTCAAACACCTGAGGAGTATGCACTGCCCACAAAGAATCCCTTGCAGGCGTTTGAACAATTACATTCTGAGAATTAACGATTTTAATTGTATCTTTTACTTTGACTCCCGTAGCTGCCGCTCCGGTTCTGAAAGCTGTTTCAACGGTGTCAACTATAATTTCGTCAGTTACAAGCGGCCGTGCACCGTCGTGGATTGCTATATATTCAGAAAGCGGTGAACTTCTGCGAATTGCATTAAATACGCTTTCTTCCCGCGTTTCGCCGCCTTTTACAATATCAGTTACTTTCAGTACCTCATAATCTTTTATCATAGCGTACATCTTAGGGATATCCTCTTCCCTTGCCGCTACAACAATTTCATTTATCAGTTCGCATTTTGAAAATACCTGCAAGGTCCTGATAAGCACAGGAACGCCATCAATAAGTAAAAACTGCTTATTGATGCCGCCCATTCTTGTTGAATTACCTGCCGCCACAATTATTGCCGTAACTAACGGTGTTGACTGCGAGGGAATTGTAGTATTCTTTTTAAAAATGTTCATTGTATCACCCCTTGATTATATGGGTAAAATCCAAATACAATGCTATATTACACTAAATTTTCTATTGTTGCAAGTTTTATGCAAAGGCAAAGCACTTCTGCGGCTTTTTTCATATCAGCAACACTTGGGAATGTAGGAGCAATTCTGATATTTTTATCTTCCGGATCAACACCGTACGGATAAGTTGCTCCGACATTTGTAAGCACTACACCTAAGGATTTGCAAAGCGCACCTACTCTTTTTGCACTGCAGTTAAGAGTGTCAAGGCTGATAAAGTATCCTCCGTTCGGATTAGTCCATTCAGCAACGCCTTTACCCGCAAGCTCTCTTTCAAAAGCTTCAATTACTATGCTGAATTTCGGCTCAATAAGTGCCGCGTGCTTTCTCATATGTGCCTTAATGCCTTCAAGGTCCTTAAAGAATTTTACATGTCTGAGCTGATTCAATTTATCGTAACAAATTGTCTGCATATTCAAACGGGCAAGAATCATTTTTATATTATTGTCGCTTGCGGCAATACAGGATACACCGCCACCCGGGAAGCTGATTTTAGCTGTTGATGTAAATTCTACGAAATTGTCCTCTGTACCGTATTCTTTACAAGCCTCAAAAATATTGAGAAGTCTGTCCGGAGTGTTGTTTAAATCATGAACAACATAAGCGTTATCCCAAATAACTCTGAAATCTTTGGCAGCAGGCTTTAATGCGGCAAGGGCGCGAACCTTGTCGTCGGAATAAGTAATGCCTGTGGGATTTGAATACTTCGGGACGCAGAACATACCTTTAACGCTCGGATCTTTTACAAGCTCTGTGATTTTTTCAATATCGGGGCCGTCTTCAAGGAGCGGTACATTAATCATTTTAATTCCGTAGTATTCACAAATTGAGAAATGCCTGTCGTAGCCGGGAACATTGCAAATAAATTTAACTTCTCCCTGCTGATTCCACGGCTTATCGCCTGCACCGGTCAACATACACTGAGTAATATAATCAAACATCAGTGCGAGGCTTGAAGTTCCGCCGAGAATTATATTTTCTGCCGGCATATCAAGTATTTCGGAAAAGAGCTTTTTACACTCCGGAATACCGTCAAGAACGCCGTAGTTTCTGCAGTCAAAACCGTTTTCAGCCTTACAGTCACAAACGCCGATAACCTGCTTTAACATATCCATTGATAAATCGAGCTGGTCGGGTGCGGGTTTTCCTCTTGACATATCAAGCTTTAAGCCCTGCTCTTTAATTTTTTTATATTCTTCTTTTAAAATATCTGTCTCTTATACACATCTCCGAGCCCACGAGACGTAGAGGAATC
>CAMFTS010000137.1 GCA_945988915.1 uncultured Clostridia bacterium | reverse complement strand
ACGAACTTTGTTAGAGCGTTTTGTGCATTTTGTTACAAAATTCACCTTTTTTTGCTCATAAGAAAAAGGCACGCGGACTTTACTTTTGTCCGCGCACCCCTTTTAAAAAGCTATGTATTAACCGAAAATGTCGCCTTCCAGCACAAATTCACTGTCTATTATTATTGCATCTAATTCTCTTTTAAATCTTGGTGCTCCGCATCTGACATTTTTTATGTCAAGTCTTGCCTTAGAAAAAAGCAGTATTGTATATGCAAGGTCAATCATTTCTTGCATTTTAAATATTCCGCCCGAGTACGGATAATAAAACGACAGTTTAATCTTTGCAGTGTAAGGTCTTTTAAATGACGCAACCGTTTCATCCTGATTTCCTATTTCAAGTTCAGAAACACCTACCGATATCGTTCCCCGCGTCAGCGTTTTTGGATTTATATTACCGCTGAATGCCGGCACTATCAGCAGATCGCCTATATTATGCGCATTACTGAGTCTGTCAACAATATCTTCAACAATAGTTTGCATTATCACCATAACTATTCAAACCTCGGTTCTTCTTTAATTATTGCCCAGACATAAACTCCCTTGTTTTTAAAAAACACTTGCTCTGTTCTGTAAATGTTATAATTTACGCCTTCACAGTGAAGAATTGCCTTTGCCGAAAGATTTTTAAGCGGAACCGAAGGCGGTCCCACATAAAGATAATATCCTTCTCCGTAGTGTCCCAACTCACTGTAATAACCGCTCAGATACATTTTATTTTTATACCTCAGCGGCTGAAGGAATGCCTTGTAATTCTCCGTTTGATTATTGCCGTCTTTAACATATACCGTTCTGCCGAAGTTTTTAAAAATAAATTCATAATTCTTCATTTTCACACCTGCCTGAAAATAAAGTCAAGGTCTTCAAGCAAGCTTGACGCCTGACAAATTGCGTCATCTCTGAGAACTGCTGCTTTTTCAAGCATCAAAGACGGACTCTGAGTAACCGTAATGTCACCCGCTTTAAAATGCTCCGGGAATTCGCCGGTCACAATCTGCTTAAGAATGAATCTGTAATAACTCAAATAAACAGCCGCATTTATTGCTCTTTCATCATTTGCATATTCGTCTTTCTTCAATCTGTTGGAAAGCTCTACGCATACGCTTCTTACAGTTGACAGCAAATTGTTTGTTTGATCGTCTGTAACATTTATAAGCCTTTTTACTGTTTTGGCAACTTTGATTACATCAATCATCGAAATTCCTCCGATTAAACTTCGAGTACCTTTGAAGCGTCAGTAAAGATTTTTGCGAAGCCTGAAATTTCCGTAATTGCGGCGCGCTCAAGCTGTCTGTCGATAAGCTTATCATATTCTGTCATAATACCGCCTGCCTGTACCATTTCAAGAGCGCAAGTCTTATCAAGACCGATGAGTGTTCCCTCAGTTACGGCAGAACTCTTAATCAGCTTCGCACCGAGAGGTGTTACTACCTTGCCTGTTGAATGGAAATTCAAGCCTGCTGCTGCATCGCGCATTTCGTTCATTTCGAGAATCTTTGCAGCAATGTCGGGAGCCGCAACAATAGTGTTAAGTTCATACGGATCAAAACTGTTCCAGAATGAAACAAGATCACTGTATGTAATTGTACCGCCTGTCGCAACACTCAAAGAAGCAGCCGGATTTTCATTGCCGTCGCCTGCGACAATAGTGTTTACAGCCTGATTCAACTGTGATTTTGCAATATAAGCGCCGATCTGTTTAAGCATTACCGTAAAGATATCAAGTCGCTGGAAACGGATAGTTTCATAAGAAGCGACAAGAAGTCTGCCGTGTTTCTGAAGATTAACAAGGTTCGACTGTACCCTGATATTTGTTGAAGGGATAGTTTCGCCTTCCGCAACGGCTTTCAATTCCTTTTCTTCATCTGTCGGAACAGAAGCAATTGTTCTGTAATCAAGACCGTTAATATTTGTCTTTGCCGCAACAATAAGAGGAAGAATATCAGCCTCTTCTTTACCTTTTCTGACAGCTCTTGCTACATATTCGGGAAAAAGAGCTGCTGCATCCGATGTTTTGAAGAACTTATCGATTACATCGCTGTTTGTACCGCTGATTTTGATATCAAAACGCTTTAACTGTCGTTCGAATGCGTCGAGACCTTCAAGCGAAGTTCCCTTATAATTTTCGGAGGGATCTACGCTTTCAAGCTCTGCTGTGAATCCTTTACCTGTTGAATAAAGTCCTTTATCAAGTTTAATATTTTCATAAATAGCCATATTATTTATCCTTTCTTTTTATAAATTAAAATCTGAACTGAGAATTTGTCTTGTTATCAGTCTTTGGCTCGCTGTGTGCAAGCTGCGGAGCAGAAAGTGTCTGCCGTTTTTTCTTAAGAGCATTGTTTAATTCTTTTAAATCCTTTGTTGAAAGTGATTTACAAATACTCTGAGTACAGTCGTTTGAAATTTCAGGTGATGAAAGAGCAAACAGCTTTACTGTTTCGCTCTCAAGCATTTCTCTGTACTGCTTTCCGTCGTTTGCGCGTTCTTCAAGAGCATCAATGTATTCGCTGATAGCCTTTACTTCTTTTTCAGTCAGAGATATATCCGATTTACTCTCTTTTATCGTCTTCACAATATCGTTCATAGTTGTATTCTCCTCCTTGCCGGTAAAGTTTTTTACTACTCCTGCATTTCTCTGTGCAGGTACTGCAACAAATGACCACTCGTAAGCGTCGGTAGGATTTTGCAATTCACGGTAGCAAGTTTTACCGTTGTAATTTTTGCCTTTAATATGTCGGCAAGCCGTATGTCTTGAATCAGCACCGCAAATTGAGCACAAACTTTTCTCAACAGAACAGCCGATGCTGACTTCCTTTTTTATTCCTGCTTCTATTTCTTCGATAA
>CAMFTS010000136.1 GCA_945988915.1 uncultured Clostridia bacterium | reverse complement strand
AATTCAGATATCGGAGGAATAATTATGATAAGAAAAGTCATTAAAATAGATGAAGAAAAATGCAACGGATGCGGAATATGCGCAAATGCCTGTCACGAGGGAGCAATTTCAATAATTGACGGCAAAGCAAGGCTCACCCGTGATGATTACTGCGACGGAATGGGAGACTGCTTGCCGACCTGTCCCACGGGTGCAATCTCATTTGAATTGAGAGAAGCGGCTGAATATGACCGCAAGGCTGTTGAAGAGAATATGAAGAAGAAAAAAACCGTTTTACACGGCGGTTGTCCGGGAAGCAGAATTCATATTATGAACACCGAAAATGATACACCTGCTTCAGATATAACAGGTGAAATAAAATCACAGCTAAAAAACTGGCCTGTTCAGATAAAGCTTGCACCGTTAAGCGCTCCGTATTTTGACGGCGCTAAACTGCTTGTTGCCGCAGACTGCTCAGCCTTTACCTATGCAGATTTTCACCGTAAAATAATGCGCGGTAAAGTTACGCTTATAGGCTGTCCTAAGCTTGACGGTATTGATTACAGCGAAAAGCTTGCAGAAATTATTAAGAATAACAACATTGAAAGCGTAACAATAGTTAGAATGGAGGTACCTTGCTGCGGAGGTATTGAAACGGCTGTAAAAAAAGCCTTGCAGGCAAGCGGAAAATTCATTCCATGGCAGGTAATAACCGTTTCTGTTGACGGAAAGATATTGGATTGAAAAAAGCTCGGTTAAAACCGAGCTTTTACTGTTGTAATTCAGAATTAAAGTAATTTTTAGAAAATATCTGCCCACTGTTACTGTCAGTTTTTATTTTCCTACAACTTCCAAAGAATACCTGACAGTTTCCATTGCATCTTTTGCATAATAATCCGCACCGATACTGTCTGCATATTCCTGAGTTAAAACCGCACCGCCGACAATTACCTTGACATTAGGCGCCTTTTCTCTTAACTGCTTGATTGTTTCAGCCATTGCCGGAACGGTAGTTGTCATAAGCGCACTGAGTCCGACAAGCGGAGCATTCTGACGAATTGCTTCTTCAACCACAACCTCAGGAGGAACATCTTTTCCTAAATCGTAAACCTCAAAGCCGTAATTTTCCAATATGAGTTTAACAATATTTTTGCCTATATCGTGAATATCTCCGTGAACAGTCGCAATTACAAATTTACCTCTGCTGACAGTTTCGGAAGAGCTTTCAGACATTTTTGCTTTAACTTTTTCAAACGCAAACTGAGCCGCCTCCGCACTCATAAGAAGCTGGGGAAGATACATTGTTTTATTTTCAAAGCCTTTTCCGACAATATCAAGAGCAGGAATAATCTGCGCAGTAACAATTTCCAACGGCTCAACTGTTTTCAAAAGCTCAGCGGTTAAGTTTGCGGCTTTCTCTTTAATACCCTTAACTATTGCATGCTGTAATTCGCTTTGCGTATCAACAGCTTCGGTCTTTCCTGTATTATTCACTTGCCGTGACTCAACTGAAGCAGATATGAATTTATCAATATTGTTAATGAAATCGGAACAGTTCTCGTCTAAGCCCTTTAAAGCCTTGAATGAGTAGTAGCTTTTCATCATTTCGTTTGAATTCGGATTCATAATAGCGGCAGACAATCCGTTTTCTAAAGCAAGCGTAAAGAATGTGCCGTTTATAATATCTCTGTTAGGCAATCCGAATGAAACATTTGAAACACCGAGAGAAGTATGGCATTTAAGCTCGTGCTTAATTGTATTTAACGCACCTAATGTAGCAATGGCAGAACGGTTATCAGCGCTTACCGTCATTGCTAAGGTGTCAAAAATCAAATCTTTCTTCTCAATACCGTATTCTTTTGCAACTCTGATGATTTTTTTTGCAATTTCTACTCTTTTTTCGGCAGTTTCGGGAATACCGTCCTCGTCAAGCGTTAGGCAGACAACTAATCCGCCGTATTTTTTAACAAGAGGGAAGATTTCTTTCATAACCTCTTCTTTGCCGTTTACGGAATTTATCATTGCTTTGCCGTTGTAATGCCTGAGAGCAGCTTCCATTGCTTCAACATCGGTTGTGTCTATCTGTAACGGCAAATCGATAATCGCCTGAAGCTCATAGCAAACCTTCTCCAGCATGGATTTTTCGTCTATTTCGGGAAGACCGACATTGACATCTAAAATATGAACTCCCTTTTCCTGCTGTTTCAGTCCTTCATTTAATACATAGTCAATATCATTATTCCTGAGCGCTTCTTTAAACGCTTTTTTACCTGTCGGATTGATTCTTTCACCTATAAGAACGGGATAACCGTTAAACTCTACGGCGTGAGTATATGAACTTATCATACTGATATTCTTATCGGTAACAGGCTTGGGAGCCACAGCTTTTGTCTTTTCAACCGTTGCAGATATATAGTCGGGAGTTGTCCCGCAGCAACCACCGAGAATCCTGATACCGTCTTTTACATATTCAAGCATAGTATCCGAAAATTCCTCAGGCAAAACATCGTAAACTGTTTTTCCGTTTTCACTCTTCGGAAGCCCTGCATTAGGCTTCAACAGAACGGGGACAGAAGCATATTTCAGATATTCTTCAACAACACCTTTCAGCTGTTTCGGACCGAGAGAACAGTTTGCGCCGAGAGCGGCAACGCCCATACCCTCAAGCATAGCAACCATAGCGGCAGGAGAAGCACCTGTCATAAGCTTGCCGTCTTCTCCGTAAGCATTGGAAACAAAAATCGGCAAATCCGAATTTTCTTTTGCAGCTAAAACTGCGGCTTTGGTGTCGTAGCAGTCATTCATTGTTTCAATAAAAATGAGGTCAACGCCGTATTTTATACCGATTTTTACGGTTTCGGCGTAACATTCGACAGCTTTATCAAATTCAAAATCACCGTAAGGCTTTAACA
>CAMFTS010000135.1 GCA_945988915.1 uncultured Clostridia bacterium | reverse complement strand
AGAAAGAATATCTTTTATCTGCGACGCTTTCTTTTCCTGTAAAACGACCTTACAGTCCTTTATTCTTTTCTCTGCCGCCTCGATGTATCTTCCGTCCGTAATAAAAACTGCATCGTTTTCATTCACGATAAGATACCCGTCAGACGACTCAAATCCGGTAAAATAAAATCTGTTTTCAGGTGAGACAATAAGAGCAGCATCAAAATCTGAATCTTTAATTGCCTGTTTTAATTTTTCAATCATCATATACTCCGTATCCGTGTTTTTCTTCAAATGCTTTTATATAAGGCTTTTCTCTTTTGCCTTTCCATTCATAATAATGAGGGTACAAACTTTTTGTCGGCAACGGATCTACCCTTACAGGTATTGCGCCGCATAGGTTTGCAGCCTTTATATCAGAAAAGAGTTGATCGCCGAGCATAGCAAGCTCGGAAATATCGATTTTCATTCGCTTTGCCGCGATTTTCAGTGAATGCGGCAACGGCTTCAAAGACAAATGCACAAACGGAACGCCGCCGAGAAATCTTGAAACAGGCAAAACTCTGATTAGCGTACCGTTTGTAATAAGAGTTATCGGAAAGCCTGCGTCTTGAATATTTTTCACCCATTCGCGAATTCCGTCAACATATTTGAATGTTCCGTCAGGAGCAATAGTATTGTCAATATCAAGCCCTACTGCTTTTGCACCCATTTTGTGTAAGTCTTCGGGAGTAATATCGGTAATACATCTGAACCTGTATTTAGGAATAAGTATTTCCTCGTTCTTCATTTATCTACCTCAATGAAAAATAAAAGCGAGCTGAAAAGCCCGCTTCTCTTTTTACTTGTACTTTCTTTTACGAGCTGCTTCTGACTTCTTCTTTCTCTTTACAGAAGGCTTTTCGTAATGTTCTCTTTTACGAACTTCCTGGATTACGCCGTCACGAGAGGTCTGTCTCTTAAAGCGTCTGAGAGCGCTTTCCAAAGACTCGTTGTCCTTAACTTTTACCTGGCTCATTTTATTCCCTCCCTTTAATCGTGGTTTCTGTGATATTATACAACAGACGAGCTTTTATGTCAAGCATTGATTTAAAAAGCTGCAGTTCATACGAAATGTCTGATAAAAACTATGTAGCAAGCAATAATTTTTTAAAATGTTAACAAATTGTTCATAATTTCGCATTTGGTTTGCCATAATCATAGATTATTATATAGACAACAAAAGATTAAGTGTTTGTGGTGAGCACTTAATCGAAAGCCAAATTATTCTTTCTATTTCCCGTTTAAGAAAACCCGATGTTTGCATCGGGTCTTTTTTTATTCTTTTTTAACTGTCCGCCTTATACTGTCTGCCTGCAGCGTCAATTCTATACGGCTTTTGATATATTAATTGAGAAACGGTTACAAACGAATATCCTTTATTTGATAACTCTGACAAAGCTTCATCTAATGCTTCGGGCGTGTTTTTAACATCGTTATGAAAAAGTATAATTGAGCCGTTCTCCGCACTCGGAACTACTCTTCTGATTATTTCTTCCTTTGAAAGTCCCTGCCAATCAAGAGAGTCAACATTCCATTGTATTGCCTGAAGATTATCCGATCTGACCGTCTTAACTGCTGTCTCGCTGTAATCCCCTGACGGGAATCTGAACAGACTCGGATTTTTTCCTGTCACTTTAAAAATTGCATCGTTGCATTTTTTTACATCGGCAGAGATTTCATCTGCCGATAGCTTTGAATATAAACTGTGATTATACGAATGATTACCTATTTCGTGCCCGGCTTTAAAGATTGCTTTTACGCTTTCAGGATACAACTCAACCCACTTTCCGACAACAAAAAATGTTGCTTTTGCTTTATGCTTGTTCAGTATTTCCAATATTTGGGGTATATCGTCTGCACCCCACGCCGCATCAAAGGTTACCGCTATTTTCTTTTCATCTGTTTCAACGCAATACACAGGAAGACGCTCTGTGCCCGCAACCGCAGCAACATCAATGCTTCTTTTGTTTAAAGAAGCTATTACGCTGATCGCAATAATTGTTGCCAGGCATATTACAGAAAGTCCTCTTTTGGTTATAATAACATATCTCATAATAAATACCTCCAAGACAGTATATTTTCAGTGCTTAAAAAAAAGAATATTTTTTGCTTCTTACACTTTAATATATCTGTCTTGATATGCGATGCTGACAGTTTTAAAAATCAGAACAAAAAATGGCAGTTCAGATGAACTGCCATTTGCATTTTGCCTTTTATTTGTTTTGAGTTTTAATTCTAACGATATGGAGAATTGTTGTAATCACAGCCATAATACAAGCCGCAATTATTATTGAAACAAATATATAATTTATAAAGTCAGACACAAAGCTATAAAGCGAGGCGTCGGCAATATTGATTTTGCTTCCGATCTGCATAATCAATGCAATTGCAGGAGCAACTAACAACATAAGTGTTGAACCTGAAAAAGCATAAATTAAAAACCTCAAAGAATTACAGAGCTTTTTAAAAGACGCCATAATTATTATAATTGCAAGAACTGCAAACACTGCAAGGCCTATTATCGCATAATTGAATAACGGCATATATCTTGCAAGCAAATGAGATGCGTTTTTGAAGCCTGAGCTGTTAAATGTACCAACAAATGTGCTGTAAAGCTCTTCGAGTTCTGACGAAATAGTAGTTAACTCTTCAATTACACTCCGGTCAAGCTTATAACCTTTCACCGTAGCGTATTTCTTCAATTCCTCAAAAACATCGGTCTTAATGCCGTACTCAATCTCTGTCTGAACATCATTTTTGTAAAAGTTTCGGACACTTATTTCGATATCAGAATCAATTTTCTCTGCCGTAATTGTATTTTCAAAAATATCATCAAAGAATTCTTCGTCAATGTTACAGGCGGAGCCGAATGAAATAAACTCGTCCTTGAGCTCAGTCTGTA
>CAMFTS010000134.1 GCA_945988915.1 uncultured Clostridia bacterium | reverse complement strand
ATTTAGCGCAGATAAAAGCGGAATTTCGGAATTACAACAGACAGCGCAGATAATTGACGATATTGCCTGTGAAATAATCGACGAGATTATTCCTGCTGAAGAAACTGTTGAAGAATCAGAAACAGAAGAAACAACAGATACATTTGAAGAAGCTGAAGAAATCGAAAAAGAAACAGAGAATACACAAGAAGAAGAGAAAAAAGAAGAAAAGAAAGAAAAGAGGGGTTTCTTTGGACTTTTTAATCGCCACTCATAATATGAAAAAAAGAGCCGAGCTTGAGAGAATTCTCAAACCGCTCGGTATAAATGTACTGACAGCCGACGAAGCAGGCGTTGATTTGACAGATGTTGAAGAAACAGGCACAACTTTTGAAGAAAATGCAGAGCTGAAAGCTGTTTCAGGCTGTAAAGAAAGCGGAATGCCTTGTATTGCAGATGATTCGGGACTTATGGTTGACGCATTAGACGGCGCACCGGGTGTATATTCCGCAAGATTTGCAGGTGACCACGGAAACGATAGGAAAAATAATGAAAAATTGCTTGAATGTCTTGAGGGCGTAGAGCCAAAGGACAGAACGGCAAAGTATGTAGCCTGCGTTTGCTGTGTATTCCCCGACGGCAGAAAATTCACGGTCAGAGGCGAATGTCACGGTATAATAGGCTTTGAAGAAAAGGGCTCAAACGGCTTTGGCTACGACCCGCTTTTCTATATCGGCGAAAGAGCGTTTGCCGAGTTTTCCCCCGAAGAAAAAGACGAAATAAGTCACAGAGGCAATGCGCTTCGTCTTTTTGCAGAAGAGGTTAAGAAGTATATCTGATTTAAACCTCGCAGGGACATAACCTTGTGTTCATATGTTTGCGAAGTGAAATTATTGCAAATTATAATGAATAATCCGTATGGTGTGCCGCCCTGCAAACAGGTTGTATTATTGAATTATATAAAATAAAAAGGAAACAATTTATGACAAGTAAAGAAAGAGCAAATTTAAGAGCGCAGGCAAACTCACTTGAAGCAATCTTTCAGGTCGGCAAGGGCGGAATTTCCGATACGCTTATCAAGCAAACCGATGACGCTTTGACCGCCCGTGAACTTATTAAGCTGAAAGTATTGAGAGAAACCTGTCCGAATACCGCAAGAGAGGCTGCCGAAGAATTGGCTGCGGCTACAAATGCAGAGGTCATTTCCGTAATCGGCGGTGTTATGATTCTTTACAGATACAATCCGAAGCTTCACGAAAAGAAGAAAACTGTGAGAAGATAAACTATGAAAATAGGAATTTTCGGCGGTACTTTCAATCCGCCTCACAAGGGACACGCTCAGCTCGTGAGGGACTTTACAAAAAGGCTCTCACTGGACAAGGTATTCATTATTCCCGATAAAAGACCCGTGCATAAGACTTGGGAAGATTTAATTCCCGACGAAAAAAGATTTGAAATGTGTCAGCTTGCATTTACCGAGCCTGAATACGAGGTCAGCAGAATGGAAATTGACAGAGAATCCGACTCATATACGGTGCTGACTTTAAGGGAATTAAAAGAGAAATATCCGAATGATGATTTCTATCTGATTATCGGCTCGGATATGTTCCTTATTTTTCACAAATGGTATAAGCATAAGGAGATTATGGAAAACTGTACCTTGTGCGTAGCGTCAAGAAAAGATGAAGAAAGCATTTATCAGCTTCGCGCATATGCTTTTTCACAGTTTAAAATTTTCATAAAAGAGCTTGAGGGAAACGGTATTATTATTTCTCCGACAGAGCCGTTTGAAATCAGTTCAACAGAGCTTCGTAATATGCTTGAGTCAGGCAAAGACGCAAGCAAATATTTAGACGAAAAAGTATATGATTATATTAAAGACAGAGGACTTTATGGATACAGAAAGAAATGAGGAATTTCTCGAAGAAATAAAAAAGCGCCTTTCGGAATATCGTTTTTATCATTCCCTGAATGTTGCCGAGGAAGCTAAGCGCCTTGCCCGAAAATACGGTGCGGACGAAGAAAAAGCCTTTACGGCAGGACTTATTCACGATATAATGAAAGACACGGATTATTCTTGCCAAAAAGAAATAATTGAAAATTTTTCGGGCAAAATGACTGACACAGAACTTGCTAATCCTAAAATTTGGCACGCTATGAGCGGTGAAGCATTTTTGCGCAGGGAGCTCGGCGTTACAGATGAGGAAATTCTTTCTGCGGTGAGATATCACACAACCGCAAAGGAAAATATGACGCTGCTTGAAAAGGTTATATATATTGCAGATTATACCTCTGCCGAAAGAGATTATCCCGATGTCGATGTGATACGGGAAAAAGCAGAAAGAAGTCTTGAAGAGGCTATGCTTTACGGCTTGCAATTCACCATTAAAGAGAATGTAGAGGCGGGCAGGGTGGTTCATCCCGACAGTATTCTCGCATATAATGAGGTTGCAATTTCAGAAAATAAAAAAGTGAGAAAGGAAGAAGAAAATGCTCACACCGGAAATACTTGAAAATATTATAAGAACTCTTGATTCAAAAAAGGCAACTGAAATAAAGGTGCTGAAAATCACCGATCTGACTTCGATTGCCGATTATTTTGTAATAGCAAGCGGAACTTCTTCGACACATGTCAAGGCGCTTGCAGATGAGGTCGAGGACAAACTCGCCGCTTTAGGTCAGGAACCTAAAAATATCGAGGGCAAAACAACAGGCTGGATACTGCTTGACTATGCAGATGTTGTATGTCACATTTTTACTCCGAGCGAAAGAGAATTGTTTAATCTCGAAAAGCTGTGGCAAGACGCAGAAGAAGTTGATGTTTCTGCTTGGATAACAGAGGACTAATTGCTTTAGATGAAAATTAACTAATATACAGAGGGATTTAGCTATGGATTACAATTTTAAAGAAATCGAAAAAAAGTGGCAGGATAAATGGGAAGAAGAGGGAGTGTTTCACGCTCAGGACAA
>CAMFTS010000133.1 GCA_945988915.1 uncultured Clostridia bacterium | reverse complement strand
TTCAAGTATAAAAACAAATCTTTGCGGAGGTGCCGAAAATGGAAAGAGAATTTCAAACTCATACCTTTGAGCCTGTTTTTAATGAAAACTCCGAAATACTTATTCTCGGCACATTTCCGTCTGTAAAATCAAGAGAAAACAACTTTTATTACGGACATCCTCAAAACAGATTCTGGCGAGTGCTCTCGGAAATTCTCGAAACAGAAACTCCGAAAGATATTGAATCTAAAAAGAAAATGCTTCTTTCTAATCATATTGCAATCTGGGATGTAGTGAAATCGTGCGAGATTTCAAATTCTGCCGACAGCACAATAAAAAGCGTAGTTCCAAACGATTTAAGTGAAATACTTGAAAAAACAAGAATTAAAAAAATCTATGCGAACGGAAAAACAGCAGAAAAGCTTTATAACCGATATATAAAGAAACATACTAAAAGAGATATTATAACTTTGCCGTCAACAAGTCCCGCAAATGCTGCTTTTAATATGAGCAGGCTTGTTGATGAATGGAAAAATATCAGAAAGGAATTGAGCGTATGAGCATAACAGGAATTGTCTGTGAATACAATCCGTTTCACAACGGGCATCAGTACTTAATCGACTCTGTCAAAAAAGACGGAGATACCGTTGTGTGTGTTATGAGCGGTAATTTTGTTCAGCGCTCAGAGCCGGCAGTATTTACAAAAGAAGACAGAGTAAAGTCTGCTTTAATGTGCGGTGCCGATATCGTTCTTGAATTACCTTTTTTATATGCAACTGCATCTGCCGAATACTTTGCGGAAAACGCAGTGAGAATACTTTCGTCATTTGGCTGTGACAAAATTGCTTTCGGAACAGAAAATGATGATATTATGCTTTTAAAAGAAGCGGCAAGTCTGCTTTTGTCGGATGAACTTGATGCAAAGACAAAAGAAAAACTTGAAACAGGAGTCAGTTATCCCGCTGCGCGTCAGCTTGCTTTTGATGAATACGGAATAAAAATTGACCTTTCACAGCCGAATATCATTCTTGCTGTTGAATACCTGAAAGCGATAGAAAAGAACGGTTTTAACATTGAACCCGTTGCTGTAAAAAGGGTAGGCGCAGGCTATAACGAATTAAAAGCTGACGGCAAGTATGTATCTGCTGCTTATATTCGCGAAGCTATGAAAAACGGAAAAGATATTATGAGATTTATTCCTGATTCTGCTATGCAATGCTATGTCAACGCAATAGAAAAGGGAAGTTATCTCGACCTTGAAAAATACGAACTTGCATTTCTTTCCGTTCTCCGACAAAAGACGGAAAAGGATATTTCAAATACAGCATATATCACCGAAAACCTTGACAGCAGAATTAAAGCGTCAATTAACGAGGCATGCAATATTTCCGAATTATACAGCCTTGCAAAAACAAAACGGTTTACACATTCAAGAATTCGCCGCGCGTTTCTTGCAATTTGTTTTGATATTTTTCAGGAAGATATTGATATAACCGTACCTTATGTCAGGCTTTTGGGATTTAATGAAAATGCTTCAAAGATACTCGGAAAATGTGCAAAGAATTGTGTATTGCCTTTTGTCGCGTCTTATTCCGATATTAAAAATCTTAATTCAGAATCTGCTGACAGAGTGTTTGAATTTGAAAATAAATCGACAGCATTTTACAATCTTATCCTTTCCAATCCTGCAAAATGCAGTACAGAAATGACCTTTATGCCTGTAAAAATGAAATAATTTGCAGGAAATCTTGCAAAATTCACTGTATTCATTTATAATAAACGGAAAGACTTAAAAAGGTAAGTGTGAAATGAAAAGCAATTTGTTATCAAAACTTGAAACAAGTACAGCGTCTATGTCAAAGGGGCATAAGAAAATTGCGGCTTATATATTGCAAAACTATGATAAAGCCGCTTTTATGACCGCATCTGCTTTGGGCGAAAAGGTCGGAACAAGCGAATCAACTGTTGTCCGCTTTGCATCCGAGCTTGGATTTAAGGGTTATCCCGAGCTTCAAAAGGAATTACAGCAGTTAATAAAATCAAAGCTTACGGCTGTTCAGAGAATGGAGGTATCACAGTCACTTATCGGTGACAATGATATCGTAAGAACGGTTTTGACGGGTGATATTGAGCTTATCAGAGAAACGGCTGAACAAACCTCAAAGACAGATTTCAAAAATGCGGTAGATGCTATCAATAATGCTAAGAAGATATATATACTCGGCGTTCGTTCTTCTGCAGCTTTAGCGTCATTTTTGGCCTTTTATTTTAATCTCGTTTTTGACTCTGTTGTGCTTGTCGATACATCTTCTGCTTCGGAAATGTTCGAGCAAATGTTCAGAATAAATGAGAATGATGTGTGTATTGCTATCAGCTTCCCGAGATATTCCAAGCAAACAGTCAACGCTTTAAGATTTATTCAGGACAGAAAAGCAACCATTATTTCAATTACGGATACAGCAGATTCACCTATGGCGCCCTATACCGACCATTTGCTTGTAGCAAAGAGTAATATGGCTTCGGTAGTAGATTCTCTTGTAGCGCCGTTAAGCCTTATAAATGCTCTGATTGTAAGCGTGACACTGAGTAAAAAAGAAGAAGTGTATAACAATTTCAATGACCTTGAGTCAATTTGGGATAAATATCAGGTTTATGAGAAAGATGAGGCAAATGCCGATGAGTAAAGTAATTGTTGTCGGCGCAGGTGCTGCAGGTTGTATTGCCGCCGGAATTGCCGCTAAAAACGGAAACGATGTTTTGCTTCTTGAACGAAACGAAAAAATAGGCAGAAAAGTTCTCATAACGGGAAAAGGACGATGCAATGTAACAAATGCCGAAACAGATGTTGAAACTCTTATTAAAAATGTTCCGCAAAACGGCAGATTTCTTTACAGTGCTTTTTCCGAATTCGGTACTCAGGATACAAGAGAATTGTTTGAATCTTTAGGAGTACCTCTGAAAGTCGAAAGGGGAAACAGAGTATTCCCGCAAAGTGACAGAGCTATGGATATTGTTGACGCCCTTAACAGATTTATCACTCAAAACGGCGTTAAGAGAAAAACATTCAGAGTAAAAG
>CAMFTS010000132.1 GCA_945988915.1 uncultured Clostridia bacterium | reverse complement strand
AAAAAAGGATATACTATTTACAAATAAATCAATAGTTTTCCTGAAAGGATGATAATTATCACAGTCAAGCAGTTAAACGAAAAAATTGAAAATTTAAACAGCCGTCCTTGCGAACTTGTAAACGAAGAAGAAGCAAGAGAGCTTTTGCAAGCTTTTTTTGATCAATCTTTAATGGAAATGCCTACTGAAAGTCTGAAACCTGCATTCTCACTTTTAAGAAAGATTAATTTTAACAGCAACGAGCCTGCACAGCAGATAAACTTCACGGATCTGATATCAACCTTAACCTTCTGCTTCGATTTAATCTATGCTGAAAAGGATAAAAGGATTCTGTTTACTGCTGATGGCGAAAATTTAACCGTATGCGCAAAACCCGAAAAAATCAGTCTGTCTTTTTTGAACATTCTGTTCAATCTTATTGACAGCTTCAACAGCACATATTATTTTGTCTGCATGGAAAGAAAAAGTGAAAAAGCAATTATTAAAATTGAATTTGAACACGGAGACAGCTCTGCCGTAAGCTCAGTTTTTAACCGTTTAAATAATGATTATATATATAGTATAGGCGGCTGTGTTCTTTTTATTAACGAAAGCAATATTATGCAGGTTGTAATTTCAGTTCCGGCTAATCTAAAAAGCGGTTTGCCTGAATATCAAACTCCCAGCATTGAAGCTTTGCTTTTTGACAGGCTTTCCGTTGTTTATTCCTCGCTGTTTTAAGTTATACTTTGCTAAAATCCGTTGACAACAACCGTAATTTATTTCATAATGTATTTAATACAATATGAAAGGTTGTTTTTTATGTCCGCACCGTTGGATTTCTATTTAATAACAGACCTGCATCACTATGCACATTCTCTCGGCATAACCGGGGAAGCCTATGAAAAAAAGAATCATCGGGAGCAGCTTTGTCTTGCAGAAACAGGTCCTATTATTGACGCTTATATTGATAAAATTCTCGAAGACAAAGATACAAAAATTGTTCTTGTGGCAGGCGATGTTTCAAACAACGGTGCAATGGAAAGCCACCTCGATCTCATTCCGCGGTTAAAGAGATTAAAAGACGCAGGAAAGAGAATATTCTTAATAACGGCAACTCACGATTATTATGTTGAGGGAAACGATGTCGGCAAGCCTGTAAAGCTTGTCGGAGCAGAAGAAATCCCCGCAGAATATACGCAGAGAGAACAGCTTCTTGACCTTTATCACGAATTCGGCCTTGATGAGGCTATCTCATTTCACGAGGAAAGTCATTCATATTGTGTTCAGCTTCAAGAGGGTTACAGGCTTCTTTGCCTTAATGACGACGGCGACAGAACATTCTGCGGTTACAGCAAAGACCAAACGGACTGGATTCTCGGGCAAATTTACAAAGCCAAATCAGACGGTGAATATATTTTCGGTATGACTCATCATCCGACCCTGCCGCCTATGCCGCTTTATCCGGTAATTTCAATTCATGATATGCTCGGAGACTGGGACAACACTACAACCGTACTTGCAGACGCAGGACTTGAGCTTATGTTCACGGGTCATACTCATATGCATAATATCGGTCTTAAAACAACCGAAAAAGGAAACAGATATTACGATGTAAATACATCTTCTCTTGTCGGATATCCGTCAAATATGAGAAAAGTACGGATTGACGACAATAAAATCGAAATTCACTCAATATCCGTTGATAGTTTTGATTGGGATCTCAAAGGAATGACCGTCGATGAGTACACCAAACATCATTTTTCATTTATGATAAACGCCATACTCGACGCGGCGGCAGAAGATATTGAGCGCTTTGCAGACCTTGCAGAATCTTTCAGTATGCGTCATGAGCAAACATATAAATTAAAAGCTCCGATTATGTTTGTCGGAAAAGGCTTGAGAAAATGGACGCTGGGTTCAGCAGGTAAATTACTCGGCGTTTCAAAATATATTGATCCGTCTGTAAAAGATATTGTTGCAAGGGATATTATTCTTGAACTTATTCAAAATGCTTTTAGAGGAAACGAGCCGTATTATCCCGATACGCCTGTTTACATTGCTGTAAGCGCAATTCTTGATAAGGTTGCCAAAATACTTTCTCATTTTAAAAAGACAAAAGATATCGTGCCTGTTTTAGATGCTCTTAAACGAACATTCTACAACGCAGAACCCGATGATTATGAACTGACTATTGACAGAAAGAAGTGAAAATTATGTTTAAATGCTTTAAAAACACAAAACTGGCCTTACCGAATGATTTTACAGTAACTGCACATTCAGGCTGTGAATTCACTGCTGATAATTCGATGGAATTTGTAAACAAATGTGTAGAAATAAATGCTCAGGTTGCCGAAATGGATATAACTCACAGAAAAAACGGCGCTATTGTAATGATTCACAAAACACTTGCTGAAAATGATGAGGGTGTTTTGTTTGAAGATGCAATTAAATTCATTAGTGAAAACAGCGACACAATAAAATGCAACCTCGACTTAAAATCATTTGACGAAATCGACAAAGTGGTTGATATAATTGATAAATACGGTATGCGTGACCGTTGCTTTTTTACCGGAATTGCAGAGGAGCAGGTCAAGGCTGTCAAAGCACAAGGTAAAGGCGTTCCGTATTATCTTAATGTTAAATTTCCGCCCTCAAAGAAACATAATGAAAAGTATCTTTGCGAAATAATAAAGAAAATTCAGGACAGCGGAGCAATAGGTATCAACTGCCACTACAGCCTTGCATCAAAAGAAATGGTTAAGCTTTTCAGGGATAACGGCTTGCTTCTTTCATTTTGGACAGCAAACACTGCAAGAGTTATGAAAAAATTACTCTTACTTTCTCCCGATAATATAACCACTCGCTTTCCCTTGAAAATAAAAGCGTTAATTGAGAAGAATGCTTAAAAAAGCCAAAATGCCTTCTTGTTTCGGCATCCGTATTCTGCTTACATATTTATTCTGTTAATAAAATTATAAAAGACGAGTAGTTTACTACCCGTCTTTTACTTTAAGCATATGATTTATCAGCCGTTAAGAATTGCAAAGTTTTCTTTATTTGCTTTGTAAAGGTTTGTATATACCTTATAATTTCGGTCATATACAGCCTTATGCGCAAAGTTCGGCTTAAAGGTTTTTGATGCAGGAA
>CAMFTS010000131.1 GCA_945988915.1 uncultured Clostridia bacterium | reverse complement strand
ATTTTTCAAAGCTGTCACGGTTTTCAGCCTTTTCAATGGCTGCACAGTCCGTTCCTATAAGCTTGACGCCGTATTCATTGAGAGGCTCTGCAAGGTTAACCGCAGTCTGACCGCCCAAAGATACGATAACTCCCTCGGGATTTTCAAGAGTTATGATATTCATAACATCTTCAACGCAAAGAGGCTCAAAATACAGTTTGTCAGAGGTCGTATAATCTGTTGAAACGGTTTCGGGATTATTATTGATAATAATTGCTTCGTAGCCCGCCTCTTTTATTGTTTTTACGGCGTGAACGGTAGAATAGTCAAATTCAACGCCCTGACCTATACGAATAGGTCCCGAGCCGAGAACAATTACTTTCTTTTTATCGGAAATGACAGACTCATTTTCCTCCTCATAGGTAGAATAAAAATACGGAACATAGCTCTCAAATTCCGACGCGCAAGTGTCTATCATTTTATATGTCGGCATAATTCCGTTTGCTTTTCTCAATTCAAAAATCTGTCTAGCCGTTGTATTCCAGAGTTCCGCAATTTCTTCATCGGAAAATCCGAGCTTTTTAGCATATTTCAAATAATCGGTATTATTTGTATTTTCTTTAAGCTCATTTTCCAAAGAGATAATATTCCTCATTTTTCTCAAGAAAAAGGCATCAATTTTTGTAATTTTTGCAAGCTCTTCTGCTGAAATTCCACGGCGCAGTAATTCTCCGAGCGCATATATTCTGTCATCTGTGCCGATTTTTATATGTTCAAGCAGTTCTTCTGTACCGGACGCATCAAATTTTTTCATATGCAGATGATAAACGCCGATTTCAAGCGAACGGATAGCCTTTAAAAGACTTTCCTCAAAGTTTCTGCCAACGCTCATAACCTCGCCCGTTGCTTTCATCTGTGTGCTCAGTGAATTATTTGCATCTGTAAATTTGTCAAACGGGAAACGGGGCATTTTTGTTACAACATAGTCAAGAGTCGGTTCAAAAGATGCAAGTGTATTTGCAAGTACAATTTCATCAAGGCGGAGACCTATGCTTATTTTTGCCGATACTCTCGCTATCGGATATCCGCTCGCCTTTGATGCAAGTGCCGAAGAACGCGACACTCTCGGGTTCACCTCAATTAAATAATATCGGAATGAATTCGGGTCAAGGGCAAACTGAACATTACAGCCGCCTTCAATTTTAAGCGCACGAATTATTTTCAGTGCGCTGTCACGAAGCATATGATATTCCTTGTTTGTAAGAGTTTGTGACGGGCAGACAACTATTGAGTCGCCCGTGTGAATACCTACGGGATCAAGGTTTTCCATATTACATACCGTAATTGCCGTATCGGCAGAATCCCTGATTACCTCATATTCAATTTCTTTATATCCCTTAACGCTCTTTTCTATTAACACCTGATGAACGGGTGACAAAACAAGAGCATTTTTGATAAGCTCAGATAATTCTTCTTCGTTTTCCGCAAATCCGCCGCCTGTGCCGCCTAAAGTGAATGCAGGGCGCAATACAACAGGATAGCCTATTTTTCTTGCTACCTCGTATCCCTCTTCTTCCGTGTTCGCAATTTCAGACGGTAAAGTCGGTTCACCCAATTCAAGGCATAATTCCTTAAAAAGCTCTCTGTCTTCTGCTCTGTTTATGCTTTCGCTTTTTGTTCCGAGCAATTCAACATTACATTCCTTTAAAACGCCCTTAGACTCCAACTGCATAGCAAGGTTAAGTCCTGTCTGACCTCCGATGCCCGGAAGAATGGCATCGGGGCGTTCTTTTCGGACAATTTTTGCGATATATTCAAGCGTGAGGGGCTCCATATATACCTTATCTGCAATAGACGGATCCGTCATTATTGTTGCGGGATTCGAGTTGCAGAGAATGACCTCGTATCCCTCTTCCTTTAACGCAAGACAGGCTTGCGTGCCGGCATAGTCAAATTCTGCCGCCTGACCTATGACAATAGGACCTGAGCCTATGACAAGTATTTTTTTAATATCAGTTCTCTTAGGCATTTCGGCTCTCCTCCATTAAGTCAATAAAGCTTCCGAAAAGATATGTGCTGTCCTGCGGACCGGGTGCGCTTTCAGGATGATACTGAACGCCGAAAACCCTGTCTTTTTTACATTCAACACCCTCAACCGTGTTATCGAGCAAATTGATATGTGTAATTTCAAGCTCTGTTTCCTTTACGCTATCGGTATCAACAGCGTATGAATGATTTTGCGAAGTTATCTCAACCCTGTCGGTTTTAAGATTTTTGACGGGATGGTTGCCTCCCCTGTGTCCGAACTTCAGTTTATATGTTTTTGCTCCGTAAGACAGAGAAATAATCTGATGTCCGAGGCAAATACCGAAAACGGGACAGGTTCCGCGAAGCTTTTTTACGGTTTCTATCACGGAAGGAACATCTGTCGGGTTGCCGGGTCCGTTTGAAATGAACACACCGTCGGGATTAAAGCTCTTTATTCTCTCGGCAGATGTATTCCACGGAACAACAGTAACAGTACAACCTGCACGGTTTAATTCGCGTACAATATTCTGCTTCATTCCGCAGTCAATCGCAGCGACCTTGAATTTTTCATTTTCCGCTTTGTACTCTTCAATTTCTTCACGGCTTACCCTACTTACCGCATCGTGCGCAAGCTCTGTATTCTTCAGAATTTCAACAGCGTTTTCTTTTGATGTATCTATATCGGTAATCAATGCCTTACAGCTGCCGAATTCTCTTATTTCCCTCGTCAGCTTTCTTGTATCAATATCGGAAATGCCGACAATGTTATATTCTTTCATAACCTCGTCAAGAGTTTTTGTGCATCTGAAATTTGACGGTTCAGAATTGACTTCACGGACAATCAATGCGCTGACCGTCGGTGTTTTGGTTTCGTAATCGCCGTCAGCCATACCGTAATTTCCGATAAGCGGATATGTGAAAACAACGCCTTGATCGGTATATGACGGGTCAGACAGAATTTCCTGATAGCCGACCATTGAAGTATTGAACACAATTTCAACTACCTTTTCCGACCTGTCGCCGAAGCCGATTCCGCAGTATTGAGAGCCGTTTTCAAGAACAATTTTTCTGTCTTTTTGAGGTATCATTTTTTACTCCTCCCGATTTGGAGTGACGCGCTGATAAAGCCCTCAAACAAAGGATGCGGTTTATTCGGTCT
>CAMFTS010000130.1 GCA_945988915.1 uncultured Clostridia bacterium | reverse complement strand
AGTTTCTGCCTCCCATAGGACTTCTGTGGAGGTTGCAGGCAGGAGCATACCAGATGTTTGTACCGATGCCGTTAGCCTCTCTGCCTATAGAATCGCCGTATGCTTCGGCAAGTTCATCATTCCAGGAACAAGCGAGAGCAACTGCCGCCGGATATGCAACGCCTGAATCCTGATAAAGAAGACCGCCTGCGCCTTTAACTGTTGCCGGACCGTCGTTGTCAACTGTTACCGGAACGCCGAGTCTTTCAAGTCCCAGTGTCTTATAACCGCTTTCGCAAATCATATCAATCATTTCCGATACCGTGAACTGATCGAGGAATTTGTCCCAAAGTGCAGGGTCTTTATTGACATCTGCAAGCATAATGTTGCCGTCTTCATAAACAACGCCCGTTTTCGGAACTGTTCCCTGTGTTTGAGGCTCAGGTCTTGTGTCGCAGTTCTTTACGCTTTCGGGAGCATTGTAATTATCGGGTGATGATGTTCTGTTCAAAATATTTGAACGCGAAAGATAATTAAGATTGCCGTCGGCATACGGGAAGAGATTCTTAATCTCTGTTCCTGTTACTTCGTCATTTTTAATTATCTTTGTTTCGGGAACATTGTATATATATTCTTTCTCAAATGTTTCAACATCGTGACCTATTTTTATTTTATAGTCGCCTTTATCAAGCACCCAAGCTTCAGCATTCTTATAATCATATGAAGCCATATCGTTGACATCAAAGGTAATACTCACTTTATAGCTGTCGCCCGGAGAAATAGTATCTGTCTTTGCATAGCCTGCAAGCTCAATAGCACTCTTTTCAATTCCGCCCTGATAATACGGAGCAGAGAAATAGACCTGAACAACATCTTTACCTGCGTATTCGCCTGTATTTGTAACTTTAACCGTTAATGAGATTTTGTTGCTGTCGGCTTTATAATCTGTAATATCCCAATCAAATGTTGTGTATGACAGTCCGTATCCGAACGGATACATAACACTTTCAGGTGAAAATGTTTCAAAATATCTGTATCCGACATAAATGCCCTCTTCATAGTTTATAAAGTATTTGAAGAATTCATCTGAATACTGATAGTTGCCGAAGTTAGCTGTTGTCGGATAATCTTCAATTCTGTAAGCGATTGTATCAGTAAGCTTACCTGACGGACAGATTTCACCCGACAAAATCTTGCCTATTGAATCGGCGCCTACCTCACCTGTTGTCCAAACAAGCATAGCCGCGGTTACGTTGTCATAATCTTCAAGCCAATCCAATTGAAGTATGTTACAGGTATTAAAGATAACAACAACCTTATCAAATGTTTTGTCAAGAGTATCGAGAATTTCTCTTTCAGTGTCTGAAATCTTGATATCTTCAACAGAAACATCTGCCATTTCGGCACCTGTTCTGGTAATTACAAAAATAGCTGTATCAGAGTATTTTTTTGCATTTTTAAGAATATCTTTGCTGATTTCAGATGCAGGAAGCTCTTCTGCAATTTTTCCGTTAACCATCTGAATAAGCATATCAACAAGTCCCTGACCTGTTTCGGAAACTGAGTGCTGAGCACTCCAATCCATATACATCTGAAGAAGCTCTTCGTTGTATTCAATTCCTGCATTACTAAGCGCAGTATAAAAATCAACAGTTTCATCAGGTGCAACAGAACCTGAACCGCCTCCACCGATAGCAAATGCTACCGAGCCCATTCCGAATACATTTACTTTTTTGTCAGCAAGAGGTAATGTATTGCGCTCATTCTTCAAAAGAACAATACCTTCGGCTTCCATCTGCTTTGCAATTTCTCTTGCAGCTTCAGCAGCCTCTTTTGAGTAATTTCCCGAAGCAGCCATTACAGTAAATGTGCATGACAAAAGCATAACTGCAACGAGGAAAATGCTGACTATGCGTCTTGACATTTTCATTTGAGTATTCCTCCTAATTTATAATCATAATAATATTAACAGTTTTTCCCGAAAAATTACAGTAAAAAACCAGAGTTTTTTTAAATTCGGCGTTTTGCCGAAACAAGCCTATAATAATTGCACATAATGACCAAACCAACGAGATTTTAATAATAAATTCTGCTTATAATTACATAATAAAATCAGCCCCATGATAAACATGAGGCTTCATTAAGGCATAATTTATAAATTAAAATTTATTCGCTTATGCTTATGCGTTTTCTTCCTTCATCTTTGCAAAGCATTCGCTGCAATAAACAGGTCTGTCATCTCTTGGCTGGAAAGGAACTTTAGCTTCGCCGCCACAGCTTGCGCATGTAGCAGTGAACATCTGTCTTTCACCTCTGACAGCGTTCTTTCTGGCATCACGGCATGCCTTGCATCTCTGCGGCTCATTAACAAAGCCTTTTTCTGCGTAAAATTCCTGCTCGCCTGCTGTGAAAACAAATTCGTTTCCGCAATCTTTACAAGTAAGGGTCTTGTCTTCGTACATTTTAGTAACCTCGCTAAAATAAAAATATTTTTACCCCCAACGGATTTGCACCGTTTACATAAATAATGTTCTCCTCGTGAGAAGGGCGTTTTTCATAAACTGTAATGTCTGATTTTTTGGCGTACCCGTTGAAGTGAATTGTCAACTGATTTTACGGAAGTACCGGTTCTCTCAGCTATTTCCTCATATGATAAGCCGCTTAAAAAAAGCTTTAAAACCTCAAGTTCTTTTTTTGAAAGCTTTGAATTAATATACTCAAGGATTCTGTCAAAACGTTCTTTTCCGATTGTAATATCTTCAACTGACGCACTTGAGTCAACACTGTCGGCTGAATTTTCCAAAGAAACAGTTTCTGATGTAAAAACGCTGTTTTCCGAGCGTTTGCGTGACACAGAGATAAGTCTGTTACGAACACATTCGGCAACATATGTTTTAAACGATATATTTCTTGAACAGTCAAAAGACTTAACTGCGGACAGCACGCCAAGCATACCCTCTTGAAAAAGGTCATCTCTTTCAATGCCTATGTTTGATGAAGCGTTAAGAAATTTCTTCACCAGAATATGCACAAACGGGGAAGTATTAACAATTACCTCTGACAAAGCACTTGAGTCCCCTGCCTGTGCTTTATTTACAAGCGATAAAAATTTTTCACTGTTAAACGAGTTCTTATCAAAAGACAAAATTGTTACCCCTTAGGCAGTATATTCAACACTACTCATCCATATTAATTTATTTTATTATATCATAATTCCA
>CAMFTS010000129.1 GCA_945988915.1 uncultured Clostridia bacterium | reverse complement strand
GCTGCTGCAACTTCAGCAGGTGTGTTATCAGCTGTAATTGCCTGTGCTGCAGTGATTGCATCTGCAAGTGCTGTTACTGTAGCTGTTGTATAGCCTGTTGTATCTTTTGCTGTTGCTGCTGCAAGTGAAGCATTAAGAGCTGTTAAGTCAGCCTTAAGTCCTGCAACTGCATCGTTAAGAGCCTGTGTAGCATTTGCATAATCAGCAACTGTTGCAGCTGCATTTGCCTTTACTGCATCTGCATTTGCTATTGCATCTGCAAGTGCCTGAGCTGTTGCTGTTGTATAGCCTGTTGTATCAACTGCTACTGCTGTTGCATAAGCAGCATCAAAATCAGTTGTATCGATTGTAAGACCGTTGATAGCTGCATCAAGTGCTTCTTTTGCTGCTGCGATTTCAGCAGGTGTAGCATCTGCTTTGCTATTTACTGTCTTTGCATCGTTAAGAGCAGCTGTAAGAGCATCAACTGAATCTGTTGTATATCCTGTTAAGTCAAGAGCATCTGCTTCTGTAATCTTATCATTAAGTGCTGTCTTATCAACAACAAGTGCTGCCTGTGCATTTGCAAGAGCCTGAGCTGCTGCTGCAACTTCACTTGGTGTTGAGCTTGCATTATCATTTACAGCTTTAGCATTGTTGAGTGCTTCTTCAAATGCTGCTACCGAATCAGGTGTCATACCTTCTGTATCAACTGATTCTGCGCTTGCAATAGCATTTACAAGAACTGTCTTATCAGCAACAAGTCCTGCTTCAGCTGTTGCAATAGATTCAACTGCTGCTGCAACATCTTCCGGAGTAGCATTCTTGTCGTTTAATACTGCCTTTGCAGCTTCAACTGCATCATAGTAAGCATCAACTGCAGCCGGGTCATATCCGGTTGTATTCTTTGTATATGCACTGTTGATAGCTTCTTCGAGAGGAGCTTTGTCGGTAGCGAGTGCTTGTTCTGCAACCTGCAAATTTTCAATAGCGTCATTAATCTGTGATGCTGTAACATCATCACGGCCTAACAACTCGCTTGCTTCTGCAACTGCATTTTCAAGCTCTGCTATGCTTTCTGCAGTATAGCCTGTTGTGTCAACTTCCTGAGCTGCTGTGATAGCATCAGCAAGTGCCTGCATTTCAGGACCGTTCGGATCAACATTGTTTTCTGCATCGTCAGGTGTTTTTTCAGCAAATTCTCTTAAACCTGCAACAACCTGTAAAATCCATTTTGCATCAACAACTGAGATTTTGTGGTCAAGTGTAACATCAGCTGCGTCGAACTGAGCATCATCAAATTCTCTGAGCCCCGCAACATACTGAAGTACCCACTTAGCATCGACAACAGAAACTTTTTCGTCGCCGTTAATATCGCCGAGTTTCTGTGCGTCACCCACAGTGGCATCTGTCATTGTAGCGTCTTCATAATAATTGTCAACAACAAGTTCTTCAGCTGCAAAAGCTGCTGTTGAAACACATGAAAGAATTAAAGCTACAGACAGTAAAATTGATAAGAATTTTTTCATGTCTTTTTCCTCCTGACATAAATTGTTTATTGAAAAAATCAAAATGATTTATCTCCAAAAAATTATGTACGTTTATCCCTTAAATATCAACATAGCCGTCGTCACCGCCGAAGATATCGTCCGAGCCTACAACAACGCCGGGTAAATTGCTTATTCCGGCAACGGCCTTTAAAACGATCTTAGCATCAACAACAGAAATTTTACCGTCGCTGTTGACATCAGACATTGCTTTCTGAGAAACACTGAAATCTCTTAAACCGGCAACATTCTGAAGAATCCATTTAGCATCAACAACCGTTACTTTGCCGTCTGCATTAGCATCGCCGATTTTTGATGTTTCAACATTTGACGCATCGGTATTTGTTGCTATTGTCAGTGTTGAGTCGGTAACAGTTGAATCCTCAGCGAGTGATACTACGCTCAGCAAGGACAAAGCTGAAACTATCATCATAACTGAAATCAGAACCGATAATATTTTTTTCATAAAAATCCTCCTTAGAATTATGTCCAATCAATAATTCCCTCGCCTGAACGCTGATCACAATAATCTACAAACTCTTTTGTGATTGCCGAAAGACGATTTATTGATACAATATAATCTTCATCAGTTGAATCTGAAGAATTATAAACCGTTATTGCAAGGTTGACTTCCGCCATAATATCAGGCGCGCCTGAGATTTTATCTCCCATGTTCTTATATTCGTTGTATGTGCGGCCTGCGTTATTGATAACATCTCTTAAAATCTGTTTGTAAGTTTTAAGCATGTTAATTGCCGAATCCAAATCACTTTTCGCCTTTTCAACATCTTCTTTTGTTGAATCGGTACTGTCATAAACAGACTGAGCATTTGCCAAAGCGTTTTCAAATGTTGCAAGGCGTTCTGCGGAATACTTTGAACCGTCAATTTGTTCTGAGGTATCAATACCGTTTGCCTTGTCGATAGATTCCTTGAGCAGAACTTTGCTTTTTTCAACGACCTGTTCCGGTGTTTCAAGCAAAGCTATTGCATTGTTGATTCTGTCGATTGCGTCTATAAACTGCTGAGTCGTAGAGCTTTCGTTGTTCAGAATCCTTTGAGCGCTTTGTGTGACGGAATTCAAACGATTTCTGCTTGGAGTTGTATATACAGCCGTATCTATTGATTTGGCATAATCAATAGTTTCCTGAAGATATTGTTTATATGTTTTAAGATTGTTTATTGCATTTTCAAGATTGCTTATTGCGTTTGCAACTTCGCTTTCGTCAGCTCTTTCACTGTCAACAAGTATTTGTCCGTCAGCAACGGCGGTTTCAAGAGAAGAATATGTCTCTTCCGTATATAAAGACCCGTCAAATTCGAGTGCCTGTGAAATTAAAGCCTCAAGCTCTGTTGTGTCAGCCTTTTGATAAGGCGTTGTTGTGTTCTCGGTAGGCTCTTCGTCAGGAATTGAAGTACCGTCCTCGGCAGATGTCTGTAACGAGGTAACCTCCCTCAAGCCTGCAACTGTCTGCAAAACCCATTTTGCATCGACGATTGAAATTTTACCGTCTTTATTTATATCGGCAAGCTCTTTCTGATCATTATCAAACAATCTTGTGCCTGCGACACTTTGAAGAATCCATTTTGCATCAACAATTGAAATTTTGCCGTCAGTATTAACATCTCCGTAAAAACTGTCAGCAAAGCCGATAACCGATATTGAAAACGAT
>CAMFTS010000128.1 GCA_945988915.1 uncultured Clostridia bacterium | reverse complement strand
TCATTGACGAAGTTCATATGCTTTCAACCGGTGCATTCAACGCCTTGCTTAAAACGCTGGAAGAACCGCCCGAACATGTTAAATTCATTCTTGCAACAACAGAAGTTCACAAGCTTCCTTCAACGATTCTTTCCCGTTGTCAGCGATTTGATTTCAAAAGGATTTCAGCCGATGATATTGCAGGCAGATTAAAATATGTTGCTGAAAATGAGAATATTGACCTTACCGATGACGGTGCTATGCTGATAGCAAGAGTTGCAGACGGCGGTATGCGTGACGCACTTTCACTGCTTGACAGATGTGCTTCATACGGCAAGAGAATTGATGAAAATGTTGCGGCAGATGCAACCGGTATTGCGGGTAAACAGCATATTTACGCTTTGGTTGACGCTGTTATGGCACGGAACTGCGAGGAAGCACTTAATATTCTTAATAATCTTTATCAGAATTCCTGCGATATGGAAAGACTTTTTTCTGAGCTGATTTCTCATTTCAGAAATATGATGATTGCTATTTCCATACCGAATTACAAGGATTTAATACTTGCAAGCGAAAGCGAAACTGAAAGAATTAAGGCTCAGGCTCAAGGATTAACGCTTGTTTCCGTTCTTTCATGTATGGATATACTTAATAACACAGTTGTTGAAATAAAAAAAGGTGTTAACAAGAGAATTACTGCCGAAATGGCAATAATCAGGCTTACCTCCCCCGAACTTGACACTGACAATTCTTCTTTACTTCGAAGAATTGCAGAGCTTGAGAAGAAGCTTGAAAACGGTGATTTCAAAAAAATCGCCGTTGACGCGCCGAAGATTGAAAAAGCCGATACAAAAGCTGAACGCTCCCATGTTTGCAATTCACCTGTTCGCAGTGAAACAGACGAAGCTCCCGTACAGCCTCAGCCCGCGACGGCTCCGGTTATCAGTTCACAGGAAAATACTGAAGAAAAAGCAACTGAAAATCCTGTTGCTAAGACTGAAAGTAATTCTTCGGAAATTGCTAATTATACAAAATGGTCTGATGTTATTGATATCATTCAGCAGCGTGACCCTATGATTTCAGGTTTTTTAAATAATTCCACTGCTTTTGTAAGTAATTCGGCATTATATATTAAGCCTGCAAACACAATGCTCGAAAAATTCATAACTCAAAAAGATCATTACGATATAATCAGTAATGCCGTTTTGAGCGTAACGGGTAAAGAACTTAAGGTTCAGATTTACAACGAAAATATAATTAAGTATTCTGATACCAAGCCTGTTAAGAATACTGAAACTTCTCTTGACAGTTTATTGAAAAGAGCAAAAGAGTTAAATATTGAAATCATAAATAAAGGAGCAAAACAATGAAAGCAAGAATTCCTAACCAGCCCGCCGGCGGAAATATGATGAAAAGAATTCAGGAAATGCAGGCAAATATGCAGACTCTCCAGGAAGAGCTTGCTGTTGCTGAATATTCTGCAACTTCAGGAGGCGGAGCTGTTGATGTTACAGTAAACGGCTCACACGAAATTAAGGCAGTTAAAATCAAGCCGGAGGTTGTTGACCCGGAAGATGTTGAAATGCTTGAGGATATGCTTATAGCAGCTCTTAACGAGGCTATGAGAAAGGCTGACGAAACAGCAGAAAGAGAAATGGGTAAAATCACGGGAGGTCTTAATATTCCCGGATTGAACGGTATGTTTTAATGGCTAACGGTATTCCTGCACTCGACAGGCTCGTCGATGAATTCAGAAAAATGCCGTCAATCGGTAATAAATCTGCTGAAAGATTAGCTTTTTATGTCTTGGGTCTTGAGGACAAAGATGTAAAAGGCCTTGCTGACGCTATTATCAATGCACATGAAAGAATTCATCAATGCTCGGTATGCAGAAACCTTACCGAAGACGAAGTTTGTCCGATTTGCAAAAATGATAAGCGCGATAGAAGTATTATTTGCGTTGTTGAAGATCCGAGAGATGTTGCCGCTATTGAAAGGACTCACGAATTCAACGGACTTTACCATGTTTTGCACGGAGTTATCTCCCCTATCAACGGAATCGGTCCCGAAGAATTAACAATTAAAGAATTATTAGCACGGTTAAGTGACAATACTGTTAATGAGATTATTATGGCAACTAATCCAACGGTTGAGGGCGAAGCTACCGCTATGTATATTTCAAGACTTTTGAAGCCGCTCGGAATTTCGGTTTCAAGACTTGCATACGGTATTCCTGTCGGCGCTGACCTTGAATATGCAGATGAGGTTACACTTTCGCGTGCGTTGGAAGGCAGAAGAGAAATATAAGGTTAAATTATGTCAGAAGATAAAAAGATAATTGCACAGAATAAAAAAGCTTACCACGACTATTTCGTTTTGGAAGAGTACGAGGCAGGCATTGAACTGTTCGGCACAGAAGTAAAAAGTATTCGTGCAGGCAAAATTAACCTTAAGGATTCTTGGTGCAGTATTGATAAGGGCGAAATATTTGTCAACGGAATGCACATAAGTCCTTACGAGCAGGGCAATATATTTAACAGAGATCCCATGAGAGTTAAAAAGCTCTTAATGCATAAGAAAGAGATAAACAGATTATACGGAACGATTAAGCAGCAGGGCTTGACGCTCATTCCTCTTTCTGTTTATTTTGTTAAGGGTAAAGCAAAGGTCAAAGTGGGTCTTTGTAAAGGTAAAAAAATCTATGACAAGCGTGATGTTGCGGCAAAAAAAGAAGCAAACAGAACAATTGACAGAGAAATGAAAGAGCGTAATAGATAGTTTTTATCTATTAGTACTTTTATATATAATTGAAGTAAAACTTTTTTCATTCTTATATGGGGATGAAAGGATTTCGACGGGGATTTTGAACCGTGATAAGCGAGCAGTGGCGAGGCCCCACTATAAAAGCTTCAAGTTTAGAAATAAACGACAACAATAAAGTTTTACTTGCTGCTTAATTAAAGCAGCTGTTCCCTCAGGAAGTACTGCGGTCCTGAACGGAGCATCAAGTAGCAGTAAATGTGAATGAGTAATCGCCTTGTAGCTCATCACACATAACAAGGCTACTAAGGCTTAAAGCCTGTCGTTAGGCGTTAAGCTAAGGGAATGTCAATATAACGAATACGCTCGTAGAAAGTTGCGGGAATGGATTTTCGGACGCGGTTTCGATTACCGCCATCTCCACCAAAAGAAAGCACCCAAAAGGGTGCTTTTTTCGTAATCT
>CAMFTS010000127.1 GCA_945988915.1 uncultured Clostridia bacterium | reverse complement strand
GACCCTCTGCTTGTAAGGCAGATGCTCTCCCAGCTGAGCTATGCTCCCACATTTTGCCGTGCCGTTTCGTCTGACGGCTTGAATATAATATCATACCGTAGCCGACTTGTCAATAATAATTTTTAAAAATTTTCAAAAAAATATTCTTATACAATATGTTGTGTATTCGTCAATATCCGCACACATTTCATTATATGTTTTCTTGAATTTTTATTTACTTTCGCGTTTTAATGTGTTAAAATATAAACAGTAATTCTAACGGAGGGTACTATAATGAATCCTAAATTAAAAAATGACAGTATGGAATTTTTGTTTGAATCCATTCTTAAACTCGAAACCGTTGAAGAATGTTCAGATTTTTTTGAGGATCTTTGTACTATAAACGAGCTCCAGTCAATTTCACAGCGTACAGCAGTTGCTAAGATGCTGGTTGAGGGATATGTTTACAGCGATATAGTAAAAGAAACCGGTGCTTCTACTGCAACAATCAGCCGAGTTAACCGTTCATTACAGTACGGCTCTAACGGTTATGACGCAGTGTTTAAGCGAATGGGTATAATAAGAAAAGAAGAAAAGAAATAATATGAGTTATTCTTATTTTGCATCGGCATACGATTTGCTGACAGAAAATGTTGAATATTCCCGCAGGGCAGACTATATTTGCTCTCTGTTATCCGAAAACGGAATTAACGGAGGGCTTTTGCTTGACCTTGCCTGCGGTACAGGCAGTATGTCAATAGAACTGTCAAAACGCGGGTTTGATGTTACGGGAGTTGACCTTTCCGGTGAAATGCTTTCCGAGGCGCAAAACAAAATGTATGAATGCGGAGAAAAAATTCTTTTTCTTTGTCAGGATATGCGTTCACTTGATTTATACGGAACCGTCGGCTGTGCTGTCTGCACTCTCGACAGTCTTAATCATTTAACCGATGAGAATGATTTGCTGAAAACATTCCTAAATGTTTCCCTTTTTCTTGAGGACAACGGAATTTTTATTTTTGATATGAATACTCCGTATAAGCACAGGGAAATTCTTGGAAACAATTCATTTATTTATGAATTGGATAATCTTTTCTGTGTTTGGCAAAACACTCTTTCCGATGACGGCGTAACAGTTGAAATAAATCTTGATTTCTTTGAAAATCAGGGTGATAATACTTACACGCGTTATTCGGAAAACTTTTTTGAAAAAGCATATGAAAGCGAGAAAGTAAAGAGCTTACTTGAGCAAGCGGATTTTACATTTATCAATGAATATAAAGAATTAACTACTGATGCACCCGATGAAAGCACGGAGCGTACAGTATTCGTTGCAAGGAGGAATAAGCGTTGAAAAATCTTATAAGAATGATTTCTGATGACGGTCAGCTTTCCGTTATGGCTGTTGACAGTACAAATATAGTGACGGAAATGCATCGTATTCACGGAACATCAAAGGTCTGTTCGGCAGCTCTCGGCAGATTGCTTACCGCCGCATCGCTTATGGGCAGTATGCTCAAAGGCAAGGACGATTCAATCACGGTTAAAATTAACGGCAACGGTCCCTGCGGAACCGTGCTCGGTGTTTCAGATTCAAGCGGTAATGTACGAGGTTACATTGGTGACGCAAAAGTCAATCTTCCTCTTAACGAAAAAGGCAAGCTTGATGTTAAAGCTGCTGTCGGCACTGACGGATTTTTAACTGTTATTAAAGATTTAGGCTTGAAAGAGCCTTATGCAGGACAAACGCCCATAGTATCAGGTGAAATCGCAGAGGATATCACTTCATATTATGCAGTCAGCGAGCAGACGCCAACGGTTTGCGCTCTCGGTGTTCTTGTTGACCCTGATACGGAAAATATCATTTGTGCGGGCGGATTTATTATTCAGCTTCTTCCCTTTGCCGCTGATGAAACAATAGATATGCTCGAAAAAGATTTAGAGTCCGTAAAGCCGGTAACAACAATGCTGTTTGATAAAATGACTCCGGAAGAAATATGCAGAAAGGTGTTGCCTTCATTCAATCTTGAAATATTAGATGATGCCGAAGTAGAATACAGATGCACCTGTTCAAAAGAGAGAGTGACAAAAGCACTTATTGCAACCGGAAAAGATGGCCTTTCGGAAATGGCAGAAGACGAGGTCACCGAAGCTGTTTGTAACTTCTGCAACAAGAAATATCATTTTTCAAGAGAAGAAATACTTGAGCTTTTGAAAAATTCACAAAACTGATTATAAACAAAAAACTAACCTCAATTCATAATGAATTGAGGTTAGTTTTTTATTACATTGGAGGCATACCGCCGTTTTGAGCTGCACCCTGTGCCATCATCTGTGAAAACAGACCGGGCTGTTTCTGTTTCTTAGGCTTATAAGGCGGTGGATTCTTAAGCTGTTCTTTAGCTTTTTGACCCTTAGCGGTTGCAAAGAATTTGTTTATGAGAAGAACAGGCTCTCTCATATCGTCGCACATAAATTCTTTTGCTGTTTCGCACATTGCTTCGTCGTTATTCATTTCGCCGAGAATGGTGACTGCGATAAGTCCCTGTGTATCGGAAGTGCCGTTTTCATAGATTTCATTAAGTATTTTGAAAAGGCGCTTAATTTCTGTCTTGTTTCCGCCCTTTATTACTTTGATGACAACTTCTGCTCCGTGTTCAGCGAAAAATTCCTCCGGCAAAAATTCACCGTGTTTTTCAAAGTTTTCTTTATACGGCTCTTTGAGTTCAGGATAAACAGCAGCAAGTCTGTTCGCAAGAGTATTGCCGTCATATGCCTGAGCTCCTGACTTTGCAGCCGACTTTGAAACGGGCGTAGGCATTTTATTCTTTTTGAAATCAGTTTCCTGCTTGCCGCCGAATTTGTCGGAAATTGTATCGTTCAACTCATTGCAAAGTGATTTTAAATCCTTCTGATCAAACTCTTCAAGATTAAAATAGTTTACAGAAGCCTTAATCAAATCTTCGTCAGTTACATCTTCTGTTTTTGCAGTGTAGAAAAGGAGAACCTGATTTCCGAAAAATTCAATTCGGATTTTTCCTTTTTCACCCTTAAAGTCAATGCAGCTGTGATCTCCGTCCTTAGTAACGGGAAGGTCATCAACCGTATTCTCCGGCTTAACGATTTCAAAGCCGTTATTCTTAATTATCTCGGCAGTTCCCGAAATTACGCCGTTAAGTGCTTCGTTTAATTCTAACATAAGCAAACCACCTTGTTGTTATTTTATATACTGACAGATATTGTAAC
>CAMFTS010000126.1 GCA_945988915.1 uncultured Clostridia bacterium | reverse complement strand
TAGCAGAATATATAACTAGATATTCAAAAGAATATGCCTTGTATATTGTACCAAACAATCCATATAAAGTCAACAAAACCAACGCTTAAACTTTAATAAATTTAGTAATTCTCAACATATAGGCGAATTGAACTTGTTTTTCTGCACAAATTCCGGTCATATGTTGTAAAAAGCATGAGAGTATGATACAATTATTATTTGAAAAGAACATTTAATCGGGTGACTTTATGAAAAAGTGTGCTATTATCACAGGTGCTTCACGCGGAATAGGCAGAGCTACGGCAAAAAAGCTCGCTTGCGACGGATTCAACCTTGCTTTAATTTATAACACTAACGAAGAAAAAGCTGTCGAGCTTTTAAAAGAGCTGGAGTGTACGGCAAAAATTTACAAATGCGATATATCCGACCCAAAAGCTGTCAATAATACTTATAATGAAATAATTAAAGATTTTGATTCTGTCGATGTGTTAGTAAATAATGCAGGTATTGCTCAGCAAAAGCTTTTTACGGATATCAGTGACGAGGATTGGCAAACAATTATAAGTACGAATCTTTCCGGGACTTTTTATTTTTCCAGGGCAGTTCTTCCCAAAATGATTAATAAAAAGCGGGGAAAAATAATCAATATTGCATCCATATGGGGAGAAACAGGTGGATCTTGCGAAGTTCATTATTCTGCTGCAAAAGCAGGAATAATCGGAATGACAAAAGCGCTTGCCAAAGAGGTAGGTCTTTCGGGAATTACGGTTAACGCCGTTTCCCCGGGAGTAATAAAAACCGATATGCTTTCTTCATTTTCGGAGTCAGACCTCGAACAATTAAGCGATTCTGTTTCTCTTAATCGCTTAGGAACTCCTCAGGATGTAGCAAACGCCGTTTCATTTCTTGCAAGTGAAAGTGCCGATTATATTACGGGTCAAGTCATTTCTGTTAACGGCGGAATCGTAATATAACCTATTTCTCTTGCAAATAAGAGAAAAATAATATATACTCAAGCTATCAACAAAGAAAGGAAAATCACTATGGATCCAATTAATGTAGATTTCACACGCGGCAAAGGTGATGACAAGAACGGGAACAATGTCGTTGCCGATGTCTATATTCCGCCGAAAAATGCTAAAGTAAAAATAATTGTCAATATCATTATCACACTTATCATAGGTGCGGTTTTATACTATTTGATGATTCCTGCGCTTAATTTCAAGGCAATCGAGTTTTATATGTATATCGGATTTATTTGCCTTGTATATATTGCTCTTACGGCGTTGACCTCAAAGGTTGCCATTCATCCGGAATATCAGCCGTATCTGAGAAAACGCTCAAGAATTCCCGGAATCATTATCGGTATTCTTGCAATCATCTGCCTTTTCGGATACATTGTCGGCGCACAGATTTTCAGAGCAAAATCTTATTCAAGCCTTATTACAGTCGAAAACGGAGATTTTGCTACCGATGTTGCTGAAATTGACTTTTCTTCCGTTCCTACTCTTGACTCAACATCAGCAAACAACTTGGCAGTCAGAACTCTCGGAGATCTTTCGGATATGGTTTCACAGTTCGTTGTTTCTCCATATTCTACCCAGATTAACTATAAAAACACACCGGTACGCGTAACTGCATTGTCATACGGCGATGTTTTCAAATGGTTAAAGAATACTAAAGAAGGACTTCCGGCTTATATTATAGTCGATATGACAACTCAAAAGAGTGAAATCATTCGTCTTGACAGCGGAATGAAATATTCACCTGCCGAACATTTCAACAGATATCTGTTAAGACATGTTCGTTTTGAATATCCGACATACCTTCTCGGTGAGCCGACATTTGAAATTGACGAGCAGGGTGATCCTTATTGGATAGTGCCCATTCTTGACAAGACCATCGGGCTTTTCGGCGGTACCGATGTTATCGGTGCAGTTGTTGTTGATTCTATTAACGGCAATTGCGAGGTTATTTCAACAAGCCTTGACGGAAACACAAAGCTTCCGACAGATAAATTTGTTACCGATGAAGAATGGCAATGGATTGACCGAGTTTACTCTGCTACAATTCTCAACGAGCAGTACAACTATTACGGAAAGCTTTCAAACGGCTTTATTAACTCAATAATCGGTCAGGAAGGCGTTAAAGTTACAAGCTCAGGCTATAACTATCTCGCTCTTAACGATGATGTATATATGTACACAGGCGTTACATCAATAAGCTCCGACCAGTCAATTATCGGATTTGTTCTTTTAAATCAGCGTACAAAAGAAACAAAGTACTATGCTATTTCGGGCGCACTTGAAAATACTGCAATGACATCAGGTGAAGGTGCCGTTCAGCAGTATTCATATAAGGCGACCTTCCCGCTGCTTCTTAATATAAGCGGTGAGCCGACTTACTTTATGGCACTTAAGGATTCATCAGACCTTGTTAAGATGTATGCAATGGTAAATGTTAAGCAGTCAACAATTGTAGGTACCGGTACAAACCTTACACAGTGCACGGAAAACTATGCTGATGAGCTTAAACGAAACGGAGTAAATGTTGATATTGACATTGACTCAATGAGTGAAAGCAATAATTCCGAACAAAATGAGGTTAAGACAAAAGAAATAACCGGAACAGTTACGGAAATCCGTTCTGTGGTAACCGGCGGAGAAACCTATTTCTATATTAAGTTAGACAGCAGCAATGCTTTCTACAAAGTCAGTGTTAAAGACGCTGAAAAAGTTGTTATTCTTAATATCGGCAACGAGGCATCATTTGTTGTTGACGAGGATGCTAAAGGCGATATCATTGAAGTTAAGAGTATGAAATAACTAATTCAATCATAATTATAAATAAACAAATCAGAGAAGCTGAAATGTAATTTGGCTTCTCTTTTTTTATTCAGGCATTAAGCAACTTAACGATATAGTCATTTTAACTATATATTCACCAAAAAAATTGTTATCGTATCACATCTTGTGCTTTTAAGTTTTTTAAACATACATTTTGTGCATTGTTATTACTTAATAGTTAAATATTAACTAATTAAACATGCTTTTAGTTATTTTTTAACTATTAAGCATGGTGTAACTGTTTAGTTTTTAAAATTATTGTTGACTTTTTTTGTATATATGGTATAATTCAAGGTGAACAGCAATTCACTTTCACGAAATTGCACTCATTACAGGAAATTTTAAAATATGGAGGAAATTCTAATGGACACAAGATTCGCTATTGCAGAATACCATGACGCAAAAGCCGTAAACAG
>CAMFTS010000125.1 GCA_945988915.1 uncultured Clostridia bacterium | reverse complement strand
AAACGGCAATGTTCTGGTAAAAAATGTTATTCCGAAGCACTTAGAGTCTATTACCGCTAAGCTTGTTGAATGCGGTGTTGATGTTGAGGAATATGATGATGCGGTTAGAGTCAGCTTGTCAAACAGAGCCGGAAAGTGCAATATAAAAACAATGCCTCATCCCGGATTCCCGACTGATATGCAACCTCAGTTTGCCGTTCTTTTAAGCCTTGCAAGAGGGACAAGCATTATTTCCGAAAGCGTTTGGGACAACCGTTTCCGTTATGCAGAACAGTTGTCAAGAATGGGCGCAATTATTCATGTTGACGGAAAAACTGCTGTTGTCGAAGGTGTTGAAGGCTTAAAGGGTGCACCGATTAAGGCGGACGATCTCAGAGCAGGTGCTGCAATGATGATTGCGGCTATGGCTGCTTCCGGAGTTTCGGAGATTGAAGATATCCACCATATTGAACGAGGCTACGAAAATGTTGTTGAAAAGTTCCGTTCTATCGGCGCGCAAATCGAAAGACGAGAATTCCCCGATGACGATAAAAACATCCAAATGGGTGCCGGATAAAATTTGTGGAGCCTTCTGTTTTGAAGACTCCATTTTAAATATTTCACATTATTTCGTGAGGTGTGTGTGTTGACCGACAATGAAAGATTAGCCGAATTGCTTTTCGGTAATATTGATAAAACAACAGAATACTTTGAAGAAAAGTATCCGCAAAGAAATCTTAAAGAGGGTGCAAGAGTAACCAGATTTGCTCCGAGTCCGACAGGTTATCTTCATATGGGAGGACTTTTCGGCGCTCTTACCGACATTCTTACCGCTAAAGCAAGCGGCGGTGTTTCTATGCTAAGAATTGAAGATACCGACAAAAAGCGTGAGGTCGGTGACGGCGTTGACGCTATTATCGACGGCTTTTCTGCTTTTGACCTTGTATTTGATGAGGGCGTTACGGGAAAAGATTCGCAAACGGGTGATTACGGTCCTTATACTCAGTCAAAGAGAGTTGAAATCTATCAGACAGTTGCAAAACAGCTTGTAATTGAGGGAAAAGCTTATCCTTGTTTCTGTACGGCTGATGAGCTTTCCGCTTTGCGTGAAAGACAGGAAAAAGAGGGAGCTGCGTTCTGCGGATATTACGGAAAATGGGCAAAGTGCCGTGACCTTACATACGAGCAGATTGAGGAGAAAATTAAAAACGGCGAACCCTATGTTTTACGTTTCCGCTCAGACGGTGATGAAGAAAAAAGAATAGTTTTTGACGATATAATCAGAGGCAAAATTGAAATGCCCGAAAATGTAATTGATGAAGTTCTTTTAAAGAGCGACGGGATTCCGACTTATCATTTCGCACATGTCTGCGACGACCACTTTATGAGAACGACTCATGTTATAAGAGGTGAGGAGTGGATTTCTTCAACACCTAAGCATGTGGCACTTTTCAAAGCCTGCGGATTCAGAACGCCTAAGTATGCACATACGCCTCAGGTTATGAAAATTGATGAGGAAGACGGAACAAAGCGCAAGCTGTCAAAGCGTAAAGATCCTGAAGCTGCTGTCAGCTATTTCGTTGAAGAGGGTTATCCGAAAGAAGCGCTCATAGAATATCTTATGGGGCTTCTCAATTCAAATTTTGAGGATTGGCGCAGAGCAAACCCGACTGCCGATGTTTTCGAATTCCCGTTTAATCTTAAAAAGATGAGTCCGAGCGGATGCTTGTTTGACCTTGTGAAATTGGCAGATGTCAGTAAAAATGCCGTTTCTGTTATGAAAGCTCAGACAGTATTCGAAAGAGCATATAAATGGGCTGAAACTTATGATAAAGAGCTTTATAAGCTGTTTGGTGAAAATACGGAAAAAGCAATAGCAATTCTCAATATTGACAGGGAAAATCCGAAACCGAGAAAGGATATTGCCAAGTGGTCTGAAATCAAAGACTATGTAAGCTATTTCTATAACAGCCTGTATAAAGAGAACTATACTTTACCTGAAAAAATCACAGGCGAAGACGCTTCAAAAATCATAGAAACATACAAGGCTATTTATGATGTTAATGATGATAAACAGGTATGGTTTGATAAAATCAAAGCATTATGTGAGCCTCTCGGCTTTACCCCGAATGTAAAAGAGTACAAGAAAACGCCCGAAGCATTTAAAGGTCATGTAGGCGATGTTTCAACAGTTATCAGAGTTGCATTGACCGGAAGAACAAATACGCCTGATTTGCATGCAATTATGCAAATTCTCGGCGCACAAGAGGTTAAGGAAAGACTAAATAAAGCAGAAAGAATATTTAAGGAGGTAAAATGAGATGGAAGAAGAAATCAAAGTTTCTAATTTTATACACGATTTTATTGACAAAGATCTTGAAGACGGTGTGTATAACAGAGTCCAAACTCGTTTTCCGCCTGAACCAAACGGATATTTGCACATAGGTCATGCAAAAGCTATTTGCATCGATTTCGGAACGGCTGAAAAATACAACGGCATTTGCAATTTAAGACTTGATGATACCAATCCGTCAAAAGAAGATGTTGAATATGTTGACGCTATTAAAGAGGATATAGAATGGCTCGGCTTCAAATGGGACAAATGCCTTTTTGCTTCAAGCTATTTTGACTTTATTTATGAATGTGCCGTAAAACTTATAAATAAAGGTCTTGCTTATGTCGATGACCTTACGGCAGACGAAATTCGCGAATACAGAGGAACACTTACCGAAGCGGGTAAAAACAGCCCTTACCGTGACAGAAGTGTTGAAGAGAATCTTGATTTGTTCAAGAGAATGACAGACGGTGAATTTGAAAACGGTGAAAAGGTTTTAAGAGCCAAAATTGATATGGCTTCACCGAATATCAATATGCGCGACCCGGTAATTTACAGAATAGCTCATATTTCTCACCATCAGACAGGTGATAAGTGGTGCGTTTATCCTATGTATGACTTTGCACATCCTCTGTCAGACGCTAAAGAGGGCGTAACACATTCACTTTGTTCACTTGAATTTGAAAATCACAGACCGCTTTACGACTGGGTGCTTCAGGCTTGTGAAATTGACGAAGCGCCAAGACAGATTGAATTTGCAAGACTTAACCTGAATTATTGTCTTACAAGCAAGAGAAAATGTCTTGCACTTGTCAACGAAGGAATTGTTGACGGCTGGGACGACCCGAGAATGGTTACCTTGAGCGGTATGAGAAGAAGAGGATATCCGGCAAAAGCTGTTCGCGATTTCTGTGAAAAAATCGGAGTTTCGAAAGCTTATTCGGT
>CAMFTS010000124.1 GCA_945988915.1 uncultured Clostridia bacterium | reverse complement strand
TTTTCAACCTTCTGAAGCTTCTGTTCAGCCCTTTCTTTAAAAGAATCTCTTGGCGTACATTTTCTGCCTATGATGGTAATGTTCATAAAACATCCCCCTTTTTATATATTCAAAAGCATTTCTGCTCTTGTTTTCATTTATATTATAACACAAGTAAATTCAAAAATAAAGATGTTTTTTGAACATTTTACTAATTTTTTTTGAATTCTCTTTGAATTTATGTTGAAATAGCACAAAAGCATTGAACATTAAAACTTGATTATAATTGATGTCTGTTTAAACGGTAAAAAATATAATGAAATATTGTTGAATGTATATACACTTATATTGTAAAAAATAACAGATTTTTCTTGACACAAGGTTTTTGAAAAGCTATAATTATGTTTAATTTATAGATAAATGCTATGACAAAGAGAAGTAGCAAGGGATTTCATTCAAAGTGAGTGCAGGGCAGTGGGAACTGCATAACAGAGCCTTTGTGAATAACACTTTCGAGCAGTAAACCGAAAGCCAATGTTAGTAGGAGCACCGTTACCGTGCGTTAAACGGCAATTATTTAAGTGATCGGCAACGAAGTCGGTAATTTAGGTGGTACCACGGGTAATATTATCCCGTCCTATTTTTAGGACGGGCTTTTTTATTTTTGAAAGGAGAATTATTATGAAACATCAGGACATTAAAGACGTAATAGGGGATCTCTCTCTTGTGAATTCCGATGTAACTGTTTGCGGTTGGGTCAGAACAGCAAGAGATTCAAAGAATGTTGCTTTCATTGAGCTTAATGACGGTACAACATTGAAGCATATACAGATAGTTATTGACAAAAACGCAGGTGTTGAATATGACAACGAAGCATTCAAGCTTGGCGCTTCACTTATGGTTGAGGGAACAGCGGTTGAGTCAAGACAGGGCACTGTTGAAATAAATGCGCAAAAGATTACTGTTCTCGGTACCTGTCCGCTTGAATATCCTCTTCAGAAAAAACGCCATACTCTTGAATTTCTCCGTACAATGCCCCATCTTCGCACAAGAACCAATACATTCAATGCGGTATTCAGAGTTCGCTCGGTAATGGCAGACTCTATTCACAGACATTTTCAAAGCAAAAACTTCATATATGTAAATACACCGCTTATCACAGCAAGCGACTGCGAGGGCGCAGGTGAAATGTTCCAGGTTACTACAAACGGATTCACAGACAAATATGACAATCAGGAAGATTATTACGCTAACGATTTCTTCGGCTGTAAAACAGGCCTGAGCGTTTCAGGTCAGCTTGAGGGCGAGGTTGCGGCAACCGCATTCGGTAAAATTTATACCTTCGGTCCGAGCTTCCGCGCAGAAAACAGCAACACACCGAGACATTTGGCAGAGTTCTGGCATGTTGAACCTGAAATTGCATTTGCCGAGCTTCCCGATGTTCTTGAAGAAGCAGAGGATATGATTAAATTCGTTATCCGTGAGGTGCTTGACAAGTGCCCCGACGAAATGAAATTCTTTGATGCACATTTTGAAAACGGACTTATTGAAAAGCTTGAAACACTCATTTCACACGAGTTCGGCAGAATTGATTATACCGATGCAATTAAGCTCCTCAAGGAGTCAGGTCAGGAATTCCAGTATCCTGTTGAATGGGGCTGTGATTTGCAGACGGAACACGAAAGATATATTTCCGAAACAGTATTCAATAAGGCTGTTTTCGTTACAAATTATCCGAAAGCAATTAAGTCTTTCTATATGAAGCAAAATGATGACGGCAAGACGGTTGCAGCTGCAGATTTGCTTGTTCCCGGCGTCGGTGAAATTATCGGCGGCAGCGAAAGAGAAGCAGATTATGATAAGCTCGTAGCTGAAATGCAGGCAAGAGGAATGAATCTCGATCTTTACAAAGATTATCTTGATTTGCGTAAATTCGGTTCTGTTCCTCACGGTGGATTCGGTCTTGGTTTTGAAAGATTGCTTATGTATTGCACAGGCGTTTCAAATATCAGAGATGTAACACTTTATCCTCGAACAGTAGGCAGCATTAGATAAGGGAGGCATATTATGGCTCGTTCATTGATAATTCCCGAAGGGTATAAATCAACCTTGTCATTAAGGGAAACACAGCATGCAATTAAATACATCAAAGATGTCTTTCAGCAGACTTTGTCATTCGCATTGACACTTGACAGAGTAACTGCCCCGCTTATAGTAACAACTGAGTCAGGTATAAATGATGACCTTAACGGCGTTGAAAGAAAGGTTGATTTCACGATTAAAGAAATCGACGGCACGGCAGAGGTTGTTCAGTCGCTTGCAAAATGGAAGAGAATGGCTCTTTACCGTTACGGATACAGCGCAGGTGAGGGCATTTATACCGATATGAATGCTATAAGGCGTGACGATGATGTTGATAATGTTCACTCGATTTTTGTTGACCAGTGGGACTGGGAAAAGGTAATCAAGAGAGAGAACAGAAACATTGATTTCCTTAAGGACACAGTAAAATGTATTGTTAAAGCGATTACATATACAAACAGAAAAGTCGAAATGAGATATCCGCAGTTAAAGGTGCAAATCAACGAAGATGTATTTTTTATCGATTCACAGGACCTTGAGGATATGTATCCCGCACTCACCGCAAAGGAAAGAGAAAATAAAATCTGCAAGGAGCACGGAACAGTTTTCATTATGAAAATAGGCGGCGCTCTTAAGAGCGGCGAAAAGCATGACGGAAGAGCTCCCGACTATGACGACTGGAATCTCAACGGCGACTTGCTTATTTGGCACGAAGCACTTGACTGTGCGCTGGAAGTATCCTCAATGGGTATCCGTGTTGATGAAAAATCGCTTAAAGAACAGCTTAAAATCTGCAATACCGAGGAAAGACTTAACTTTAAGTATCACTCAATGATAGCAGACGGTACTTTACCGCTTACAATAGGCGGCGGTATCGGTCAGTCAAGACTTTGTATGCTTATGCTCGGAAAAGCACATATCGGAGAGGTTCAGGTTTCGGTATGGCCTGAAGAAATGGCCGAAAAATGCAGAGCAAACGGCATAATGATTTTGTAATTCAATAATTCTGAGGGGGTGGCATTGACCACCCTTTTTTATTTTAAGATATTCTCAAATTTGAAAAATATTTTTGTTGCATATATTATTGAATTGAAAATTTTTTTGTGTTAATATATTTCCGCTTTAAAATAATGACTGATGAGGCAATAAACAACAATGAATACACAAAAAGGATTTATGAAAGGAATAGTTGACGGCTTGCCCATTTGCTTCGGATACATATCGGTTGCATTTGCCTTCGGCATTTTCTCTGT
>CAMFTS010000123.1 GCA_945988915.1 uncultured Clostridia bacterium | reverse complement strand
GACCTGCAATCTTTCTTGCAAGCTCATGGTGAGCGTCAGCGTCATATGTATATTCGCCGAGAGTTTTAACCGACTTGTCAACCATATTGAGTATAAGGTCAACGGCATGGTCAAGAACAGCCTCATCAAGCTCTCCGTTCTGAACAGCTTCACAAATAAGCTTTGTACCGTCGCCTGATGATGTAGGCATTTCAAGTTCCTGACCTGCAATAAGTCCGGGAACTCTTTCGTTTTCTGCGCCCCAATCGGTTACTACAAGATTTTCATATCCGAAATCATTACGGAGTACATCTGTAAGAAGCCATTTATTTTCTGCGCAGTAATAACCGTTGAGTCTTTCATATGCGCACATTATTGTCCAAGGCTGTGCCTTTTTTACGGCAATTTCAAAAGGACGGAGATAAATCTCGCGAAGAGTTCTCTCGTCAACAACAGTATTAACCGTCATTCTGCGTGTTTCCTGATTGTTAGCCGCATAGTGCTTCAAAGAAGTACCGATACCTTTTGACTGAACACCGTTAATAAATGCAGCTGACATTTCGCCTGCAAGTTCAGGGTCTTCGGAGAAGTATTCAAAGTTTCTGCCGCAGAGCGGTGAACGCTTAATATTAGTACCCGGTCCTAAAAGGACAGATACTCTTTCTTTTCTGCATTCATCACCGAGAGCTTCGCCCATTGTTCTGATAAGATCAACATCCCATGAACAAGCGGTAGCTGATGCTGTCGGGAAGCAAATAGCAGGAACACCTTTAAGAAGGTCTGTTTCGCCTTTCTTTGCTGCTTCGGGATCACCTTTTTTACGAATTCCGTGAGGGCCGTCGTTAAGACTTACCGATTTAATACCCAAACGGTCGATAGGTTGGCTGTGCCAATAGTCAAGACCGTCGCACATACTCGCTTTTTCCTCAAGCGTCATTTTTGCGATGAGGTCTGCATGTTTTAATTCCATAAGTTTCTTCCTCCTTAAAATAAAGGACATATACCTTCATTCTAATATTCATACCATTATATAATATAATAAATTTGTAATTATTGCAAGTATTTTCCGCAACAAAGCAGAATAATCTGTTAAACATTACACACTTGCTCTTATTATAACCGTCTGAAAAACACGGCGGAGGCAAGCCACAGTATCCTACTTGTTAAATCACACTTGTTAAATCACAAAAAATATGGTAATATTCTTTTATATAAGGAGGAGGAATGAAAATGGATTTTAAAACAAGCCCTCTAATGTATTCGCTGGCAATCGGCGTAATAATATTCGTGATTGCACAGTCGTTATTCTTTATGATTAAAGCTTGGAAAAGAGGAAAAGAGATAGGAATTGAAACCGACAAAATGAAACAGACCGTAATTTCCAGCGTACTGTTTACAATAGCGCCCGCTGTTTCAATTCTTGCAACCGTTTTGGCGCTTGCCTCTGCGCTCGGTATTGTTTTGCCGTGGATAAGGCTTTCCGTTATCGGAAATCTTGCTTATGAAACCGTTGCCGCAGAAAATGCGCTGAGTGTTTTAGGCTCGTCACTTTCAAACGAGGTTACGGATGCCGAACAGTTTTCGACTATTGCATGGACAATGACTATCGGTTCTTGCTTTCCGCTTGTATTGCTCCCGATTTTTTGCCGTAAAATACATAAGATTATGGGAAAAGCGACTTCAAAAAGCAAATCTGCCGGTGCGCTCGGTGATATTCTCGGCGCCGCCGCATTCATCGGTATTATCGCCGCATTTATATCCCGTTCAATAGCAGGTGTTCCCTCAGACGGCCCTTCGGCAGGTCTTATGTCGGTTGCAACGCTTTTATCTTCAATGATTTTTACGGTTGCGCTTGATTATCTGTGCAGAAAAAAGGACCTGAAAAAATTAGAGCCGTTTGTTTTGCCGATTGCGATGTTCGGTGCTATGGGCATAGCTGTTTTGCTTACACAGATTTTACCTGCTGATATTGCAAATCTTACTTGGAGATAAGGAGGAAAACCGTATGAACAAAAACAAGACTTATACCGACAGAGTACATACATGGGGAAGCATCTGGTCACTTACTGCGCTTGCGGTTCTTTTCTGCGTTCCTCTGATATTTTCAATTTATTACAATGTATTTCCGCAGATGAGCGTGCTTTTAAAAGCACTTGCCGCAGTAATCCCGATTTATTGGGCAACCGCAATAATTGAAGTTATTACCTATACGCCGATTATGGGCGCCGGCGGAACATATCTTTCTTTCGTTACGGGAAATATCACAAATTTAAAACTGCCCTGTGCTATGAATGCTATGGATCGTGCAAAGGTAAAAGGCTCAAGCGAAGAGGGAGAAATAATATCGACAATAGCGATAGGCGCGTCGGCAATTACAACTACAATCGTTATTGCTGTCGGAGTTCTGGCTTTTTCGCCCGTGCTTCCGCTCATCACGGCAGAGGATTCGGTATTAAAGCCTGCATTTGAATTTGTAATTCCTGCGCTTTTCGGCGCTCTCGGTGCATCGTATTTCGCAAAATATTGGAAAATATCAATACTCCCTATTTTAGGAGGAGTTGTTGCATATATTTTCGCACCTACCGTTCCCGTCGGCACAATGATTTTTATTACAATAGTGATAAGTATTTTAGGTGCATTCGGAATGTATAAATTAAAATGGGTTAAATGATTTTAAATCATACACGCTTATAAAAGCCAAAAATTATCTGAATAAGATATATAACAAAAGTAGTTTTGTTGTTAGCCTCCCTTGTGTAAAGGGAGGTGGCAAAATCTTTGATTTTGACGGAGGGATTGCCATTTATTTATTATTTTTACAATGTTTGCGAATATTTAGATAAAGAGATAAAAAACTCTATCGCACAACAAAAGTAGTTTTGTTGTTAGCCTCCCTTGTGTAAAGGGAGGTGGCAAAATCTTTGATTTTGTCGGAGGGATTGCTTTTTTATTATTTCAATCCCTCAGTCATTTTTTCAAAATGACAGCTCCCTTTACACAAGGGAGCCTGAAGCTTATATTCAGTTTGTTTTATCAGTGGAAAGTATGGATTGCCTCTTTTATTTTTACAATCCCTCAGTCATTTTTTTCAAAATGACAGCTCCCTTTACACAAGGGAGCCTGACATAAAAAAGAGCCGATAACGGCTCTTTTTTTGTAACCTGTCTGATAGGAAAAATTATCTGTCCCATTTATCGCACAAAGCAATAATCTGGTCGGTAAATTTAGCAAGGTCTTTATTAGCTCCGCCTTCGTTGTGCCTGATAACCAATTCAAGCCGCTTGCCTGCATTGATAAGGCGCTGAAATGCGGGGGAAAGCCTTGCGGTGTTTTGCCTGAAGCCCTCGCTCTTTTCGATTTTCTTTT
>CAMFTS010000122.1 GCA_945988915.1 uncultured Clostridia bacterium | reverse complement strand
ACCTCACCTGCATCCGTAAAGAAAGAGGTGCGTAAATCGTTTACTTCAAGTAATGCCATTTTTCACACCCTCCTTTAGTTGTTTAGCTTCGGGTCAAACGCGTCGCGAAGACCGTCACCGAACAAATTAAGAGAAAGAACTATAAGAGAAATGATTATTGCAGGAATAACCAATCTCGACGGATAAGATGAAAGTCCGTTAAGAGCATCGGAAGCAAGAGAACCGAGTGACGGCATAGGAGCGTTAACGCCTAAGCCGAGGAATGAAAGATAGCTCTCTGTGAAGATTGCATTCGGTATCTGCAAAGCGGTTGAAATGATAACGACGCTTATGCAGTTAGGAATAAGATGCTTTCTGATAATCCAAGAGCTCTTAGCACCTGTTGCCTTTGAAGCAAGAACATACTCCTGCTCACGAAGAGAGAGTATCTGACCTCTGATAAGTCTTGACATTGAAACCCAATACAATACAGCAAATACAACAAAAAGGCTGATAATATTGCTTCCTATTTTTTCAAGTACGGTTCCTGAAATTACAGGTTCAAGAGTTGTTCTTAATACGGCCGCGAGAAGAATAACCATAAGCATATCCGGAAGTGAATAGATTATATCAACAATTCGCATTATTATAAGGTCAACCTTGCCGCCGCAATAACCTGCTATTGCGCCGACCGTCATACCGATTATAAGAACTATAATACTTGCAAAAAATCCGACTGCAAGTGAGATTCTTGTGCCGTAAACAACACGGATAAGATAGTCACGGCCCGCAGCGTCGGTACCGAAAACATGAGGAAATACCTTTTCGCCTGCTTCTATTCTTGCCTGCTCCGTTGCGCCGTATTCAAACGGTGCAAGGTTCTTATAAGAAGCGTCAACAGGCTTACCCGGAGAAATACCGAGCTGTGTTTCATAAGCATAAGGCCAGAACATCGGCAGGAAAATTGATGTAAGTGTAATCAGAATAATTACAATAAGGCTTACTGTTGCAACCTTATTTTTCAGCAATCTCTTTACGCCGTCTTTAAAGAATGTTGACGAGGGGCGCATCTGCAACATATATTCTTTATCTTTATCCGAAGCAGGGAGAAAAGAATCCACATCAACATGCATGGTAAAAGGACTTGATAATTTTTTCATTTGCTCCCCTCCTTACTCAAGATTGATTCTCGGGTCAACGACCTTATATAAAATATCGCCGACAAGATTCATAATAACAATCAATGCTGCAAGAATAATTGTTGTACCCATAATAAGCGGATAGTCACGGTTCGTAATGCTGTTAACAAAAGCTCTGCCCAGACCGGGAACCGCAAAAATCTGTTCAACAACAAGAGAACCTGTAATAATGTAAGCAATTTGCGGTCCGAAATATGTTATAACAGGAATCAAAGCATTCTTCAAAGCGTGACCGAAAATTACTTTTACACCCGAAACGCCCTTTGCCTTTGCGGTACGGATATAATCCTGACCCAGAACATCAAGCATCGATGAGCGCGTAAGTCTTGTAATATACGCCATCGGGAAAAGAGCAAGCGTAATTACGGGAAGCACAAGTCCCGCAGGCGTAGAGCCGTTTGCAGGAAAGACTGAGAATTTGATTGCAAACAGTATCAACAGCAACGACCCCATAATAAACGACGGCATTGATACGAATGCAGTTGTAATAACCATTATTATTCTGTCTATCAATTTGTTTCTGCGAAGCGCAGCAACCGCACCCAAAACCACACCTACAATCAGTGATGAAAATGCCGCAAGAAGACCAAGCTTTGCAGATGTTTTTAAACCGTCCGAAATTATATCAATGACTTGTCTGCCTCTCTGTTTAAGAGAAGGTCCGAAGTCAAATTTTGTTACTATATCCTTTAAATAGGTAAAATACTGTTCTGACACCGGCTTGTCCAAACCGTATTTTTGTTCAAGTGCCGCCTGTGCTGCAGGAGTAATAGCTTTTTCACTTGCAAAAGGGCCTCCCGGGACTGCTCTCATTACAAAGAATGTAATTGTTATAACAACCCAGATAGTCAAAACTGCAAGGAGAAGACGTTTGATTATATAAAACAAAGTCTTTGTGTTCATTAAATAATTCACCCCGAAAAGTTTATAATATTTGTCTGTTACGCTGAAATGCAAAACGCATATTTATTCAATTATAAAGCATTATACAATAAATTGCAAATATATACAACAAAAAATTTATGGAATTATCGCATTTTATATGTGAGATTATACATTTTAAAATATAAAACTGAAAATTCTTCTGCAAAAACAAGAAATCAGGTATTATGTTTATCGACTTTTTTTATTATGCCTACTCCGATATTTTGAAGCATTTTTCTTCTCTTACGGTAATCGGGCAAAATCTTTTCAACCTCGTTCCAGAATTTCTTTGAATGATTCATTTCTTTGATGTGGCACAACTCGTGAACTACTACATAGTCGATTATATCAAAATCGGTAAGCATTAAAAGACAGTTGAAGTTCAGATTTCCGTCCGAACTGCAGCTGCCCCACCTTGTTTTCTGTGTGCGAATTGTCACCGTTCCGTATTTGACTTTCATTTGATTTGCAAAGAATTCAACTCTCTGCGGAATATATTCCTTTGCACGAAGTTTCAGATTTTCAAGCTCTTCCCGACTAAGTTTCTGAATTTCACTTTCATTTGATATCCGTTCCCGTGCTTTTTTTAAATTTTTCTCAAGCCAGGCTCTGTGCTTTTCCAAAAAATCGTTAATTTCATTTTCGGCAGCACTGTTCGGCACACGGCAAATTATTTCAAGACTCGGCTTTATTTCTAATGAAAATGTTTTTCTGTTTGATTTCACTACATTTATTTTGAATTCCATAGTCAATTCCTCTATGATGATTACAGAATGTCATTTTTTCAATTTACATTTCGCTGTTTGCATTAAACTGAAGGTTATACAATTCAGCATACATTCCGCCGAGAGCCAGCAATTCTTCGTGACTGCCCTGCTCAGCGATTTTTCCGTCGGCAACAACTGCAATTTCATCGGCATTTTTTATTGTGGATAATCTGTGTGCAACAACTAAAGTCGTTCTGCCGACGCAAAGGTCATCAAGTGCCTGCTGTATGAGAATTTCAGTTGTGTTATCAAGCGCGCTTGTTGCCTCGTCAAGAATAAGCATAGGCGGATTTTTCAAAAACACCCGCGCTATTGACAATCTCTGCTTCTGACCTCCCGAAAGACGCACACCTCTCTCGCCTATCTGCGTGTCATATCCGTTCGGCAAGGTCATTATATAATCGTGAATGTTTGCTGATTTTGCCGCTTTGATTATTTCTTCATCGGAAGCGTCAAGCCGTCCGTAACGGATATTTTCTTTTATTGAAGA
>CAMFTS010000121.1 GCA_945988915.1 uncultured Clostridia bacterium | reverse complement strand
TGCTTACACAATGCTTGACACAGACACTGATGTTTCTGATAGTGCTCTCGCTTCAATCAAAGCTCTTGACGAAGTTATACGCGTAAGAGTTATTAAATAAATTCAATACACTTATAACAGCAGTAAAAAACGCAGAGTAACTACTCTGCGTTTTGTTTTTCTTTTTTATCCGTATTATTTTTCGGCTGAATTTCAGAAAATGTTCGCTTTACATCAAGCCTGTCAAAATACTGTTTATATCTTACGCAAAGCCTGAAATGTCTGTCACAGTTCGGACAGTAAAACTCTGCTCTGAACGATTGATTGACAAAGCGCCATTTTTTCTTTCTGATAACCTTTCCGCCGCAAATATCGCATACGCACTTAAGCTTTGTTTTATCAACTAAAGGATTGTTAATATCCTTAATTACAAACGGTTTAAAATTAAGTCTTTCATAAAATTTGTCGTCGCATTTATTTATGTACTTGCCGAGCTTGTCCTTATCAAAAACCTTTTTCACACATTCAACCGTCATAAAGCAGTCGTCAAGTGCGCGGTGATGCGAGAATTCCTCGGGGTCAATTCCGAATTTCTCACACGCAGCGGCAAGTCCTATCTGCTGACTTGAATCACATTCAAGAAATGCCTGACAATACTTCTGAGCATCAGCATAAGCGTTTATAAATTCTAAACGGCTTGTATCACAAAAGTATTCGTTATTTTTGGAAAGCACTCTTATATCGCCGTCACCCCAGGTAAGGAAAACATTGTCTTCTTTTCCGAGCCATTTTGAAAATTCTTTAACAGCATGCGGATAAACAGCGCCGGAAGAAATATCTTCATTAGTTATATGCGTTAAAGTTTTCACTTTACCTCTGAGTTTTTTACCTATCTGTGGCTTTATAATTGTTGACATAGTGTCAATGATATTAAGATTTTCATCAAGCTTTACAGCTCCGATTTCAATGACCTCATTAAAAAAACTGCTGTGTTTTCTTGAGTATGCAGTATTCCATTCAAGGTCCATAACTACATATTGCAAAAAGAATTCCCCTAATCGAAACGGAATATCCGTCTTTTATTTTAACTATGAAATAATATCACAATTTTCAAATAAAAACAATATGAAATAGTAATTGAATTGATGTTAATTATAATATATAATAAAACTACTATACAAACGGAGGAATTTTTATGAATTCAAAACTCTTTTATAACAAGCCGGCTAAATATTGGACTGACGCTTTACCTCTTGGCAATGGCAGTCTCGGTGCTATGTTTTTTAACGGCGTCGGCTTTAAGGGCGTTGAAAGAATCGCATTAAACCACGACACTCTGTGGACAGGCTTTCCGAGAAGGATAAAAAAAGACGGCGCTTTTGAAAGCTACCAAAGAGCAAAAAAGCTTGTCAGTGAAGAAAAATTCAATGAAGCACAAAATGACTTGGAAAAAAACTTCAGTACCTCTTGGTCACAGGCTTATCTTCCGCTGGGCGATCTTTATATTGATTTCGGAAAAAGCATAAAAGTCATTAAAAATTACAAAAGAGAGCTTGATTTAAGTAATGCTCTCCTCTCTTGCTCATATAAAAAGGGTTCATCTGAAATACAAAAAGAAGCCTTCGTTTCCTATCCTGCACAAACGCTTGTATATAAAATAAGTTCAACTTCTCCGTTTAGTTTCTCTGTTGAATTCAAGTGCAAATTAAGAAGTAAAACTTACATAGAAAACGGTATTATTATTACCGACGGCATCTGTCCCGGTGATTCGGATTCTCTTTCTCCGAATTATCCCTGCAATTCGCTAAAATATTTTGACAGTGAGCAAGAACAAGGCATTTCATTCAGAAATGCAGTAAAAGTCGTAACTGACGGTAAATGTGTTCAGGACGGTGAGAAATTAAATATTTCGGCAAATAAAGAGGCAGTTATTTTTCTTTCCTGCGAATCAAATTTCACAGACGGCTTCACTGCGCCCTGTAACAGTACAAAGGATTACAAAAACATTTGCCTGAACAATATTGACGGAGCCGTTAAGAAAGGATACTCCGCATTAAAAGAAGAACATATTGCGGACTATAAAAAGTATTATGACAGAGTTTCCTTATCATTGAACAAAAAGAACTGCAACTCTGATATTCCTACCGACAAAAGACTTAAAGCCTTTCAAAATGATACAAGCGATTTTGAGCTTTATGAATTGCTTTACAACTATGCGAGATATCTTATGATATCTTCTTCAAGAGAGAACACTCTCGCTACAAATCTGCAAGGAATATGGAATGAAAATCTAAAAGCTCCGTGGAATTCAAATTATACAATCAATATCAATACCGAGATGAATTATTGGTGTGCTCTTGCCTGCTCTTTAAAAGAGCTCACTTCTCCCCTTACGGAGCTTGTAAAAATGCTTTCGGTCAAGGGTGAAGACACGGCTAAAGATTATTATCACGCAAACGGCTTTGTTGCTCATCACAATACTGATATCTGGGGCTTCACCGCACCTACCACAGGTAATGTTCAGTGGTCATATTTCCAAGGCGCGTCAGGTTGGCTTGCCCATCATCTTTTTGAATACTATGAATATACTCTCGACAAGGAATTCTTAAAAAACACAGCTTTGCCGATACTGAAAAAAGCGTCTGAATTTTATGTTGATATTTTAAGTGAAGATGAAAACGGTAATCTTATTGTTACTCCGTCAGCTTCTCCCGAAAACTCGTTCAAAAGCGGAAGTCATTCGGTATCTGTTGCCAAAACTTCTACAATTATGAATACGATTGTTCTCAACACCTTTAACGAGTATATTAAAAGCTGTGATATTCTTGAAATATACGATGAATTCTATGAAAAGATTTCAAAGCTTTCAAAAAAAATAAACACTTTCAAAATAGGCTCAAAAGGACAGCTTCTCGAATGGGAAGAGGAATACGAAGAATGTGATATTCATCACAGACATGTATCTCATCTTATCGGTTTGCATCCGTTTAACATCATAAATGATAAGGATACGCCGGAAATATTCAATGCATGCAAAAAGACGCTTGAAATCAGAGGCGATGACGGTACAGGCTGGAGTCTTGCCTGGAAGATAAATTTCCATGCGCGCTTAAAGAACGGTGAAAAGGCATTAAAGCTTCTTGACAGACAGCTAAGACCGGTTGCATCGCACAAAAAGTCCAATTTCAATTACGGTGGCGGCGGAGGCACCTATTCAAATATGTTCGATGCTCATCCCCCGTTCCAGATTGACGGCAATTTCGGTGCAGCAAGCGGAATCAACGAAATGCTTGTTCAGTCCGACGGTGAAAGCATTTATCTTCTCCCTGCTTTGCCGAAGAAATGGGAAAGCGGCTGTGTTAAAGGCTTGAGCGTAAAAGGTAACGCTACTATCGACTTTTCTTGGGAAAACG
>CAMFTS010000120.1 GCA_945988915.1 uncultured Clostridia bacterium | reverse complement strand
GCTCTCGGTATCGGCGGTGATTTAACAAAGTATTCCGAAAAGGATTTGGAAATCTGCAAAAAGAATATTGCTCTATATAAGGAAATAAGGGAGCTTGTTCAGTTTGGCAATCTTTACAGAAATATGGATATTGATGAAGACGAAATACTTTTCAATCAATATGTAAATGACGAAAAAACAAAGAGCGTTGCTTTCATTGCCTCAAACGGAACAAGATTTTTCAAAAAAGCCGTTCCTATGAGATTTGACGGACTTGATGAAGCGAAGCGATACACACTTACTGTTAACAATGAAACATATGAAAAAAGCGGAGCATACCTTATGAATGTCGGCATTGATTTAGAGGTGCGCTGCGCCAACTATAACAGGATAATCATAATTAAAGAAATTGATTAAGGTGATACTATGATGAAACGAAACGAGACGAGAGTTAACAGAATTAAAGCAGGCTTCGACAGAAAAATACGCGAGGCGTCCCGACAAAGCATTGTAAACAGTACATTAACGGACGATAAGCTTCGTTTGATGATGAGGGTGTGCAACCTCGCACCAAAATGGCTATCTTCCTTGGAAAATAAGATGTATAAAAAAATTGCACCTCTAAATTGCGAGGTGTGGAAGACCGCCGAGCCCGTTGCCTTTGAACACAAAGAAAACGGCGAACATATGGTGCTAAATGTCGGCGATGTATGGAGTGATACTGTCTTTGACTGCGGTTGGTTCCATATTACAGGCGATATTCCAAAGCAGGATAACGCAGTCTGCCTTATTGATATTTCGGGAGAAGGCTTGGTTTATGCAAATGACGGCACGCTTATTAAGGGCATTACAACCTATGCAAGTGAATTTGCATACGAATTCGGTTTGCCTGTTAAAAAGGTTATACCAATTACAGAAAGCATAATCAAAAACGGAAAAATAGATTTCTATATTGACGGTGCTTGCAACGATTTGCAGGGAAACCTTTGCAACAGCGGAAAAATTATGCTTCTTGAAACGGCTGTATGCAGAGATGATATAAGACAGGTCAAATATGATTTGGAGGTTTTGCTCGGTCTTTTTGACAGCTTAACAGAAAATGACGCAGAATACAGATTTGAAATTGCACAGGCAATTGATAATGCTCACAATTTTATATTAAAGAAGGATTATGCCTCTGCTCATAACGAGTTCGGAAAAATTTTGGACAAACCAAGCGAGAGTGATTTTGAAATAACTGCTCACGGTCACGGACATCTTGACCTTGCGTGGCTTTGGCCTATCAGAGAAACTAAAAGAAAGGGCGCAAGAACCTTTTCAAGTCAATTGTTTTATACTGAAAAATACAACGATTATGTTTTCGGTGCAAGTCAGGCGCAGCTTTTCCTGTGGATGAAAGAAGGGTATCCTGAGCTTTATTCAAGAATTACAAAAGCCGTTAAGCAAGGAAGAATTACAATTCAGGGTGCTGCTTGGGTTGAAAGCGATGTTAATCTCCCCTGTGCAGAATCGTTAATTCGTCAATTCCTTTACGGTAAAAAGTTTTTCAAAAATGAATTTGGAATTAACAGTAATGTTCTTTGGTTGCCCGACACCTTCGGTTACAGCGGTTCCCTGCCCCAGATTGTTAAAAAATGCGGGATGAACTATTTTATTACACAAAAGCTTTCTTGGAATACGGTTAATGAATTTCCTTATCAAACATTTAACTGGAAGGGTACTGACGGTAGTTGCATACTTGCACATCTTCTTCCTGCAAATACATATAACGGACCATTAACTCCCGAGGAAATGCTTAGAGTTCAAAATACATATAAGGAAAAGTCAGTTTCAAATAATGCTATGATGGCTTACGGTGTAGGTGACGGTGGCGGTGGACCGTCTATGGACCATTTAGAAAGGCTGAAAAGAGTAAAAAATCTTAAAGGTCTGCCAAAAATCAACACCGTTTCAACTGATGAGTTTATGGAAAAGCTCGCACTAAACAGAAAAAATTATCCTACTTATCAGGGCGAGCTTTATTTGGAGCGCCACAGAGGCACATATACAACGCAGGCAAAAAATAAAAAATATAACAGAAAAATGGAAATCGCTCTGCGTGACTGTGAATTTTTCAGCAGTGTTGCCAAAAAGCTTTGCGGCTTCAATTATCCTTTTGAAGAAATCGAAACACTTTGGAAGGAAACTCTGTTGTATCAATTCCACGATATTCTTCCGGGCTCTTCTATTGCAAGAGTGTATGACGAATCTGTTAAACGATATGAAATAATCTATAATCAAACAAAGGCCTTGACTGAAAAAGCCTGCAAGGCAATTTCAGATTATTACAATTCTGCGTTATACTTTAACTCTCTTTCTTGGAAAAGAAACGGAATTGAACCAATGGGTGTTTCTTCTAAAATTGACAGTCAAGAGAATGCCTGCCGTAACGGTAACACTATTGAAAACAGCTTTATAAAGGTTGTATTTTCCGACAAGGGAGAAATAATAAGCCTTTATGACAAAAAGCAAAGCAAGGAATATGCAAACGGAAATATCAATGTATTCAAGCTTTATAACGATACTGGTGATTGCTGGGATATTGAACCCGTTTACTACTATGCATTTGAGCCCGAAACAGCAAAGCTGAAATCTATGACCTATCGTGATGATGCTGTTGAATTAGAATTTTCAGTTGGCAATTCTATTATTAAGCAGGTTGTAAGATTATGCGATGATACTGTTCAGTTTGATACATATGTAAACTGGAACGAGAAGAACAAAATGCTTCGCGTTGATTTTCCTGTTACAGTTGAAAACGACTTTGCAAGCTATCAAATTCAGTACGGTCATATAAAAAGACCTACCACTCATAATGATTCAATAAGCCGTGCAATGTTTGAGGTCAGCGCTCATAAATGGTGCGACCTTTCAGGAAAGGAAAACGGTATTTCACTTATCAACGACTGCAAGTACGGTTACAGAATATGGGATTCAAATATCAGTATGAATGTTTTACGCTCGCCAAATTATCCGGGTAAAAAAGCAGACATCGGCGAGCATCATTTCAGGTATGCTTTATACACGCACACAGGTCAGGTTGACGATTCAAGGGTTTATGAAAAAGCATTTGATTTCAACACACCTGTTATCAGCATTGGCAATACAGCAAAGGGTAATATATCCAAAAGCTTCATAAAAACCGATAACGATAAGATAATCATTGATTCTGTTAAAAAGAGCGAAGACAAAAAGGGATATATCATTAAAATGTACAACTGCTCAGAGCAGGAGCAAACCTGCCGTATAATATCGGATTTGTTCAATGTAACTGCGCAGACTGATTTTGTTGAAAACATAATCGGCAAGCCGGATGATAAAATTATATTTGGAAAATTTGAAGCAAAGGCTTTTTATGCTGAATGATTTTTCATAATG
>CAMFTS010000119.1 GCA_945988915.1 uncultured Clostridia bacterium | reverse complement strand
GAGAAAGAAAGAGAAGATTTCACCCGTCTTAAAGTTGTTAAGAGATACAAAGAAAACAAATGATTATTTCACTTGAAATATAACAAACAAAAGTGTATAATATTCAAAACATATTTGAAGGAGAAGACTATGGACAAGAAAGAATTAGTTTATGAAGGCAAAGCAAAAAAAGTATTTAAAACAGATGATCCTGACCTTTTAATTGTTGATTACAAGGACGACGCAACAGCATTCAACGGTCTTAAAAAAGGCACTATAACAGGCAAGGGCGTTATCAACAACCAGATGAGCAATTTCCTTATGCAGATTATTGAGAAGGACGGCGTTCCCACTCACTTTGTTGAAGAATTAAGTGAAAGAGAAACACTCGTTAAGAGCGTAACAATAGTTCCTCTCGAAGTAATTGTAAGAAATATAGCGGCAGGCTCTTTTGCAAAGAATTACGGCGTTGATGAAGGCGTTGTATTTGATGAACCGACAGTTGAATTTTCATATAAAAACGATGACCTCGGAGATCCGTTAATGGCTCCGTCACATGCTATCGCTTTAAAGCTTGTTACTAAAGACGAACTCAATCTTATCACGGAATATGCGTTAAAGGTTAATGCAATTCTTAAGAGCTTCTGGCTTGAACGCGGCGTTACGCTTGTTGATTTCAAAATTGAATTCGGAAAGACAGCAGACGGCACAATTATTCTTGCTGACGAAATCAGTCCCGATACTTGCCGTTTGTGGGATTCCGAAACAGGCGAAAAGTTAGATAAAGACCGTTTCCGCCGTGACCTTGGCGGTGTTGAAGAAGCATACGCAGAAGTAATGAAGAGATTGAAAGAAAACGGCTGATTTTAAAATAAAACCGGACAGACAAAAAGGCATCTGATTTTTCAGCTGCCTTATTTTCATGCTTATTAAACTATTTATAAATCTCACCGTTGCAGGACAGGCAATTTCTGCCTTTTTCCTTTGCATTATAGAGTTCACTGTCAACAGTCAGAATTGCATCGGTGAAGCTCGTTTTAGAGTCAAGCTTTAAATGATAAACGCCCATACTGACCGTAACATATTTATTGAATTCGGGACAGCCGGACTCAATTTTTAATTCTTCAATACTGTTTTGAAGCGTCTTAAATGAAAGCAAGGCTTTTTCCTCACTGTTGCCGGCAATAACAACAATAAATTCTTCACCGCCGAAACGACAGGTAATATCCGTCTTTCTCGGAAAATTATCTTTGATACAGTGTGCGACATTTTTAAGGCACTCATCACCCTGAGCGTGACCGAATTTATCGTTATATTTCTTAAAATAATCGATATCAAGCATTGCAATAGTTATAGGAATATTATGCGTCAGGCAATAATGCCAGATGCCTTCAAGAGAACGCTGCATTCCTCTTCTGTTCATAAGACCGGTCAACGGGTCAATTTCGGACATTCTCTCGTACCGCTTTGTTTCAATTTCTCTTGTCATATAGACAGAATATTTTACAAACGCAAGCACGATACCGGCAACCGTAATAATATAACAAAGCAGATATGTTGTATATGCCGCATCTGTTCTGTAAAGAGCTGCGGTTTGCATTATTATTGCAAAAGCATAATATCCAATCATAACATGCGGTTCAAAGATGGGAAACAGGGTAATTGCAAAAATATACATAAAATAATGATTTATTGAACCTGTGTCTTTCATTTCAAATATGCTGAATGAAAGAGCGCAAAATGTGTAAAGCACCCAATAAGCATAACAAATATATTCTTTTTTTCTGTCGCCTATGACAGTGTCGTCTCTCAATAATCTATCCATATAATGAAGTATAGCGACCGAACACATCAGAAATATTGAGAACACTGTCACGAAATATACCTGAAACTGAAAGCCTGTTCCGACTATAATAGTACAGACAATGCCAAAAAGTTCAGCAAGCAACAGAAGTATAGCCGAAGGGATAATGTTTACAAAATTCTTTTTTATTCTACCGCTTTCAGCTTCTCTGAAAATAGGGTCAAGCTTATTTTCAACAGAGGCAGAGGCAATTTTCGTAGTATCCTTAAATCTTTGGATTATTTCCTTAAGTTCTTTATAAACATATTGCATAAATCTACCTCCTTCATTCTTTTCTGACTATATTATAAATGAAACAGAAAATCCTTTCAAGTGTATTGTGTAACCAAATGAAAAAAGTCACATAAAATATAGTGAAGTTTTCAAACTCAAATTCACACAAGGAGGATTATCTATGAGTGAAAACAAAGCTTGTTGTTCAAACAGAAATACCGACAGTATCCGTGAGGTAGTATGTATTGACACTAACCGTGTTTACGACTCCTGCGCAGACAAAGATTGCCTGGCGGATTTAAGAGTGTATTTCCCGCCGAGCGCACAAAGGATAATCGACAACACTATCAATGTTAAGCTTCGCCGTGCCGAAGTAATTAACTGTATTATTGATGTCGAGAAAATTCCGTTCAATCAGGGCTGCTACTCTTGTGACATAACATTTTTCTTCAAAGTTACAGTTGAAGCTTATACATCAGCTTGTCTTGCACCGACAACGCTTTGCGGTCTTTCAACATTCTCAAAGAAATGCGTACTTTACGGAAGCGACGGTAATGTCAAGGTATATTCTTCCGAATACACGGCTGACGCAAATGATGATCAGCTTATCTCAACAAATACAAATCCTCGGGCTAAGGTTCAGGTTGCAGAACCGATTCCGCTTGATGCAAGAATCTGCCGTCCTTGCGATTGCTGCTGCAATTTCGGAAATACAAACCTTACTCTGCCCAGATGCATTAAAAAATGCTTTAATGAAGACTTTGATGACAACGAGATATTCTCATCACAGCACGAAAAAGCGGTTGCAGTTACAATCGGTTTGTTTACAATCGTTCAACTTGAACGCGATGTTCAGTTGCTTATTCCTGCTTACGACTTCTGCGTTCCTACAAAAGAATGTTCTTGTGACACCGAAGATCCTTGTGACGCCTTCCGCAGAATTAAATTCCCGGTTAATGAATTCTTCCCGCCGAAGCAAGAAAATCACGGTTCCTGCAGCTGTGAATGTAAAAACTGATTTATCCCCTCTCCCTTTCGTAACAGCAAAAACGGACAGGAAATTCCTGTCCGTTTTAACATTTAAGCTATGTTAAATCTGTTTAAGTCTGCCGAGTTTCTTAATTCCGCCTCCGAAGAGGAAGCCGCCTATCATTTTACCTAAGCCTCTCCAGAATTTGTTTTCGTTAAGCATAAGCAACAAGCCCTCTGCCATCTTTGGACTGAAGATGCCAAAGCTCATTGAAATAAAGTTCTTAATCGGAGTCTGCAAAGCAACTGCGCCCATCATTGTTTCTTCGCCTAAGAACTTGATAAGAAGTCTGCAAAGTCTGCCGCCCCACTTAGTTTCCTTAGCGT
>CAMFTS010000118.1 GCA_945988915.1 uncultured Clostridia bacterium | reverse complement strand
GAGGTAAGAGCTCACCGGAATATTGGTAACAATATTGCCAAGTAAACCCTACCCGGTGCAACATCGAACGAAGTTGTCAGCTGGGCAAATACTTCAAAGGATGGCTTGAACGCATCGGTAACGGTGCGTCTAGACAGATAATTGCTTTAAACGACAGAACTCGGCTTACAGGCTTACTCACTTTTTTTTATTCGCCTCATACTATGTTATGGGGTGATTTTAATGTTGGAAGCTTTTTTCGGCGCTGTTTTTTTAGGACTTATTCTTTTGGGTGTGATATCAATTTCTTATATGATAATGTTCAAAATGCTTGTGCCAAAGAAGAAATATGATTATTACATAGTTATAAAGTCCGATACCTGTGAAAAAGAGGTAACCGAAGCAGTATATTGTGCAAAAATGAAAATCAATTTAATAGGTGATGAAAATTACGGCAAAGTATTAGTCGTTGATACGGGAATGACTGAAGCTCAAAGGCTTAGCTGTCTTAATGTTTGCCGTAAAACAAACGGAATATATTTGGTGACCAAGGAAGATTTGAAGGAAATATTAAAATGACAGAAGAAACAGAAAAAGAAATAATAGAGGGTACGGTCGAGGATATCCGATTCAGAAACGAGCAAAACGGATATACCGTCCTTGAGATAGGCTGTGATGATGAACTCATCACGGCTGTTGGCATTTTTTCCGATATTTCCGTGGGCGAAACCGTAAAGCTTTCAGGCGCATGGACTTATCACAATACCTTTGGCAGACAATTTAAAGCTGACGCATATGAGCGTTCGATGCCTCACACAACGGAACAGCTATATAACTACCTTGCTTCGGGTGCAGTAAAAGGCATAGGTCCTGCCACGGCTGAAAAAATAATTGATAAATTCGGTGAAAATGCTTTTGACATTCTTGAAAACGACCCTGAAGCGCTGTCAAAAATTAAAGGCATTTCACTTGACAGAGCAAAGGAAATGTCTGCTGATTTTAAACGCCAGTTCGCTGTGAGAAATATAATGATCAGCCTTGAAGCTTACGGAATGACTGCAAATGAATGTATCAAGGCCTATAAAATATTCGGCTCTGATGCCGTTGAGAGAGTTCTGGAAAATCCGTTCGATATGTGCGTATCCGGTATAGGCATAGGCTTTGAAAGGGCAGAGGTAATCAGTGAGAATTTACCCAATCCGCCTAAAGAGTCATACAGATACAAGGCCGGTATAGTGCATATTATTATGCATAATCTTTATTCGGACGGGCATACCTGCTTGCCGAGAAACAAGCTCATCAAGGTTGCGGCGGATTATCTTTCAACGAGCGAAGACAATATTGACATATTGATTGACGAGCTCTGTAAAGAAAACAGACTTGTCTGCAAAGAAATGAATAAAAAAGAATATATTTTTTCCGCTACTGCTTATCTTGATGAAAAATCAATAAGCAACAGAATAAAAGTGCTTCTCAAATTTCCTCCGCCAAACAGAAAAACTCTTTACAAGGAAATTGAAACCGTTGAAACAGAGCTTAAAATTGAATATGCCGAAAATCAAAAAGAGGCTATACAGACAGCGGTAAATAAAGGTATGCTTATTTTAACGGGAGGACCCGGTACAGGAAAAACCACGACGCTTAAGGGAATCATAAAGCTGTTTGAAAATGAGGGACTTGAAATATCACTTGCCGCGCCTACGGGAAGAGCGGCTAAAAGAATGAGTGAGCTTACCGGCAAAGAAGCTAAGACTATTCACCGTCTTTTAGAGGTTGAATGGGACGAAAGTGACAAACCGGTATTCAAGAGAAATCTTCGAAATCCGCTTGATTGTGAAGCTCTTATCGTCGATGAGCTTTCAATGGTGGATATAAATCTTTTTGCATCACTGCTTGCCGCACTTCCTTTCGGATGCAGACTTGTTATGGTTGGGGACTCCGACCAGCTGCCTGCCGTCGGTGCGGGAAATGTTCTGTCCGACTTGATAGAGTCAAAGCTTTTACCTGTTGTTGAGCTTAATGAGGTTTTCCGGCAGGCGCTTGACAGCTTAATAGTAACTAATGCTCACAGAATTGTTAACGGCGAGCAAATAGTAACCGATAATAAGGACAGCGACTTTTTCTTTATGGAAAGACATTCTGCTTACGAAGCTGCTCAAACGGTGGCTTCTCTGTATTCAAAAAGGCTTCCGGAAGCTTACGGATATTCACCGTTTACCGATATTCAGGTAATTTGTCCGTCAAAGAAGGGAGAAGCAGGAACTAATAATCTGAATACAATTTTGCAAAATCTTGTAAATCCTCAAGACAGCAAAAAAAATGAAATATCCGTCGGCTTCCGTCTTTTCAGAGAAGGCGATAAAGTTATGCAAATAAAAAACAACTACAATATCGGCTGGGAAAAGGGCAAAGAAGTCGGTGAGGGTATATTTAACGGAGATATAGGAATCATCACTCAAATTGATAAAAAGGGCGAATTCGCAGTGATAAAATTTGATGATGAGCGAGAAGCTACATATTTAAGAGAACAGCTTTTGGAAATTGAGCTTGCTTATGCAATTACGGTTCATAAAAGTCAGGGCAGTGAATTTAAAGCGGTAATTATGCCGGTCGTTTCGGTAATCCCACAGCTTAAATACAGAAATCTGTTATATACTGCCGTAACAAGAGCAAAAGAGAAAATGATTATTGTCGGCTCAAAGAATGAAATTCTTGAAATGGCACAAAATGATAAAAATACAAGAAGATATTCTGCCCTGAAAGCAATGCTCTTGGAGGACGAAATGTGAATTTTAAAGAATTATCAGAAAAAGTATCCTACATATTCTTTCCGAAGCGATGTAAATACTGCGGCCGTGTAATCGTTCCGAAAGATGATTTGTGCGAAGACTGCAAAACAGCTTTACCGATTATAAATGAACCTGTTTGCAGATACTGCGGTTGCAGTAAAGAAGATTGCAGTTGTAATAAGAAAAAGAATTATTATTCGGAAATTGTGGCGCCGTTCTATTATGAGGGAGCAATAAAATCTGCGGTCAATCGAATGAAATTTAAATCAAACGCGTTAATCTGCAAAACAATGGCAGATGATATGTATAAGGTTTTTCTGCGCGAATATAAGGATATTGCTTTTGATTTTATTTGCTTTGTTCCGTTTTCGCCGTCTAATATAAAGTCAAGAGAATTCAATCAGTCAGAAGTTATAGCTAAGTTACTTTCGGAGAAAACCGGAATAGGCGTAACCGATGCACTTTGCTGCCTTTTTGATATAAAATCACAGCATTTTCTGAAAGGTGACGGCAGAAGAGGTAATGTTGTCGGTGCCTATGATATAAAGCAAAATTTTTCAGTCGAAGGAAAAACGGTTTTACTTGTTGACGATATCAAAACAACAGGCTCAACTCTTGATGAATGTGCAAAAATGCTGAGAATTTACGGAGC
>CAMFTS010000117.1 GCA_945988915.1 uncultured Clostridia bacterium | reverse complement strand
CCGTCAAAAGCAGCCTGAGAAACCTTGATTGAATCTGTAATAGCAGCTTTGATATCGTCTTCTTCAACGCCTAATTCAAGGCAATATTTTTTGTCAATGAAAAGGTTATAGTCCATAATGTCGGGGAGCTGCATAGGATCCATACCTGAATCAATGCCTCTCTTCTTATAATCCTTAACAACCTTGCCCATACCCATTCTCATCATCCATGGAGCAACTGTAAGAACTTTTCTGCCGTGCATTCCTCTTGCGTCAAATACGATTTCAAGGAATTCAGGCCATGTCATATTATACATACCGATCGGGATTGCTTCAAAGCCTGTTTTACCTGCTTTATTTTCAGCAGCACCTGCGATAACCTGACCTACCTGACGGCAAGTAAGCATTGCGGTACCACCCTTTGGATACATAGTGAAAGGCCATTTGTCCATAAACTCAATTTGTTCAATAAGTACTGTCCAAACAGGCTTTCTGCCGGGCTGTGTACCGAAAATGTAAGGAAGCTCGAGTACGCAAGCTGAGAAATTCTCGTCACAAGCGTCTTCACAAACTTTTTCCTGATCCATACGGGATTTCATATATGGATTTCTTTCTGTGAGCTTCATTTCAGGTCTGATTTTGTTAAGATAAGCAAAATATGAACCAAGAACAACAGCTCTCTTAACGCCTGCTTTCTTACAAAGCGGGAAAATTCTTTCAAGAGGAGCGATGTTATACTGATAATACTTTTCAATTACAGGAGCAGGGAATTCAACTCTTTCGTCAACACCTGCTGCGAAGATGAAAACATCTGAACCCTTGAGCATTGCTTCAATTTCTTCGTCAGATTTCTTATTGATGTCGCCGAAAATGATTTCCATTTCCTTAGGAATGGGAGCACCTTCCGGAAGAGGAGGAAGTGCTACGCTTGTTACCTGGTGGCCTCTGCTTATAAGAGTAGTTGCAGCTTCGCAGCCGAGAAGACCTGTACCACCGATCATAAATACTTTCATTGTGTGCCTCCAAAATGATTTTTGTTAATATAGGTTGACCAACCGTAAAGGGAACAGTTCCCAAAAGTCCTTAATCTTTAAAAACAGCGTCAAACAACGGCAGCTTTGAGAATTTCATAACGCTTGAGAAAAGTCTGCCGCCCTGAACGGGAAGAAGTCTGCCGAAATAGTTCATAAATGCTGCGTCAAAACCGTGAACGCCTAACGGCTTCTTTGTCTTGATGTCATTCATAATCATATTAACCATTCTGTCACATGATGTGCTTACCATATTAAGCATCTTCTGTGCTTTATCGTCAGAAGCTGTCTGATCTCTGAAAATGTCGGTCTTTGTGAAACCGGGGCAAACAATACCGACATAGCATTTACCTCTTAATTCTTCTCTTAAAGCTTCGGAGAGCGATTTGAGAGCAGCCTTTGAAGCTGAATAAACCGAAGTGCCTGCAAGAGTCATAAGCGCTGCCGAAGAGTCAACATTTATAATTGCCGGAGCGGGAGATTCAAGCAGTAACGGAAGAAGAGCATGAATTGAATAAACTGCCGAGTAGAAGTTTATATTCATAGCTTTTTCTATGTATTCAACAGTGTAGTTCTGGAATCTGTCAAATTTCGGCAAGATACCTGCGTTGTTAATAAGAATATCAGGCTTAATGTTGTTTTCGTTGAGATAGTCAACGAAATCAAGCCAATTCTTTTCAACTGCAACATCAAAAAGCTGATACGAGAACTTGTCAGCATAATCGCCTAATTCCTCAACAACCTTTTTCATTTTTTCTTCACTTCTTGCAATACCGATGACCGTGCAGCCGTGCTCTTTGATGAGTCTTTCGGCAACACCCTTACCCATACCGCCTGAAGCGCCTGTAATGATGACAGTTTTGTTGTTCATCCAATTCTTATCCATAATGCACCTCATTAAAATAATATATTCAATTTATTCTAACTCATTTGACAAATTTTTTCAATAGATACAATAAATTTTTTTATATAATTGTATAATAATTTTTTCTTGCAAAATCAATTTTTTATGATATACTATTATAAAACAGAAAACTGATCCGAAAACACTGTGAAAAAGTTCAGTAGGTACAAGCATTTTCGTATTACAGAGAGAATGTGCCGAGGGCTGTAAGCACATTTAATGCGGCTTTGTACTGAAATTTCGCTTTGGAGTGGTACGGCTGAAACAAAGTAGGCTGTAACGGAGCCTCCGTTATAGGGCAGGGGAATGTCAGTTCTTTTCGATCGGGTGGTATAACGGGTAATTTTGCCCCGTCCCTTGTCGGACGGGGTTTTTGTTTTGTTATTTTTTCAGAATTATATATCGAAAGGATGAAAACAATGAAAGAACAGCTCAGTAAAATTCATGAGCGCGCAAAGGCTGAATTGTCAGAGCTTTCAAGTATTCAGGAGCTTGAAAACTTCAGAGTTCAGGTCTTGGGCAAAAAGGGTGAGCTTACGGCAATTCTTAAACAGATGGGTTCACTCTCTGCTGAGGAAAGACCGAAAATGGGTCAGCTTGCTAACGAGGTCAGACAGAACATTGAAGAAATGCTTAAGGAAAAGACTGCACAGTTAAAGGCTAAAGAACAGGAGCTGAAATTAGCCTCGGAAACTATTGATGTAACTCTTCCGGGCGAAGTTAAAGAGCTTGGACATAAGCATCCGCTTTCAATAGTTCTTGACGAGGTTAAAGATATTTTTATCGGTATGGGATTCCAGATAGCAACAGGTCCCGAGGTTGAGTGGGATTATTATAACTTCGAAGCGCTTAATCTTCCGCCCGATCATCCCGCAAGAGATACTCAGGACACATTCTATATCACAGAAAAGATGCTTTTAAGAACACAGACTTCGCCTGTTCAGATTCGTGTAATGGAAAAGCAGGAGCCGCCGATTCGCATTATCGCTCCCGGCCGTGTTTACCGTTCTGATGCCGTTGACGCAACACATTCACCGTATTTCCATCAGATTGAAGGTCTTGTTGTTGATAAAGGTATTACAATGGGCGACTTAAAAGGCAATCTTATGCAGTTTGCAAAACGCCTCTACGGTGAGAATACCGAAATTCGTTTAAGACCGCACCATTTCCCTTTCACAGAGCCAAGCTGCGAAATGGATGTTACTTGTTTCAAATGCGGAGGCAAGGGCTGTCCTATGTGTAAGGGCGAAGGTTGGGTTGAAATTCTCGGCGGCGGTATGGTACATCCGAAGGTTCTTCAAAACGGCGGTGTTGACGCTGAAAAATATTCAGGCTACGCTTTCGGCATAGGTCTTGAAAGACTTACAATGTTTAGATTCAATATTGACGATATGCGTTTGCTTTTTGAAAACGATATGCGTTTCTTGAGTCAGTTTTAAGGAGGTGTCGAGATGAATTTATCAAAAAAATGGTTAAGTGATTATGTTGAATTAAATGTAACGGATCAGCAGTTTGCTGATGAAATGAC
>CAMFTS010000116.1 GCA_945988915.1 uncultured Clostridia bacterium | reverse complement strand
CTGAAACCGTTGATTCAATCGCTGAATATATCGGCGAAAAATATGCTGATGCAAAAGCTGCCAAGGCTATAAAGTTTGATGTTTGCAATTCCGAACGCGACGGCAGTGTATTCAATATAACAGCAGTCGGCGGCGACGGAAAGATAACAAGAATTGATATAAAGACCGGCGAACTTGTTGCAGGCGACGAATATCCGAATTCCGCTGAGCTTCACAGAACAATCTATAAAAAGCGCGCAGATGTTAATTATATTGTTCACAACACTTCAGCCGAAGCAATGGCGGTATCGGTTAAGGGAAAGACAATGAAGCCTCTCCTTGATGACTTCGCACAGCTTTGCGGTGCTACTGTCAGACACGCAGTATTCAATCCTAACGACACTCTCAAGACAGCAAAGAAAGTTGCAAGAGCTCTCAAAGGCAGAAATGCTGTTGTTCTTGACAATAACGGTGTTCTTTGCGTGGCAGGCAGTGAATATGACGCAACTGCTGTTGAGCATGTTATGGAGAAAGGCTGTAAGACTCAGATTGGTGCAGACCTTTTCGGTTCAGCAAAGCCGATTAACCCAATCGAAACAAGACTTATGAGATTTATTTATCTTCAGAAGTATTCAAAGCAGGCAAAGAAATAATTTACATATTTGCTAAAACTACCCGTATTCCTTTTCGGAATACGGGTTTTATTTTTGTATAAAATTATAAATTAAAGCAAAAAATATGATAAAGAAAGGGTGATATTATGGCTCACAGACTCGGTAGATATACCATTGAATTCAAGTCAGCTCCGTCAATAATCGGCGGTGCCGGCGTTGTCGGAAAAAATGAAGGCGAAGGACCTTTAGGCGAAGAATTTGACTATATTTTCCCTGATGATACTCTCGGCGAAACTTCATTTGAAAAATCAGAAAGTGCCATTCAACGTGAAGCAATTATCAGAGCAGTGAACAAAGCAAATGTACCGATGCGTGATGCAGATTGCGTTTTTGCAGGCGATCTTTTAAATCAATGTATTGCATCAACATTCGGCTTACGACAATTCGGAATACCTTTTATCGGCATTTACGGCGCTTGTTCCAATATGTCTTTATCATTGGGAATTTCAGCTGTTTTCGTTGACTCGGGCGCAAGTAATATTTCTGTTGCGGCAACATCCTCGCATTTTTGTTCTGCAGAAAGACAGTTCAGATTGCCGCTTGAATACGGAGGACAGCGACCGCCCACAGCACAGAGAACTGTTACCGCTGCCGGAGCAACCGTGGTAGGCAAGCATAAATCAGACTGTCCGTCTATAAACGCTGTTACATTCGGAAAAATTACAGATCTCGGAATAAAAGACGCAAACAATATGGGTGCAGCTATGGCACCGGCAGCTTCGCATACAATATCCGATTTCTTTGAAGACACCGGACTAAAGCCGTCTGATATTGATTATATAGTTACGGGAGATCTTGGCTTTGTCGGCAGTGAACTGCTGATTGATTTGCTGAAAAAGGATCACAATATTGATATAAGTGCAAATCATCTTGATTGCGGCAAAATGATGTATTACAGAAAAGAGCAGGATGTTCACGCAGGAGGCTCAGGTTGTGGCTGCTGTGCAAGCATACTGAACACTTATTTTTTAAACAGAATAAAAAAGGGTGAAATTAAGAGAATACTTGTAACTGCTACGGGCGCTTTAATGTCGCCTACATCGACACAGCAAGGCGAAACAATTCCTTCAATAGCACATTCTGTTCTTATTTCAATGCCGGATAATATAAATTAAAGGGGACTGTTTATATGAGCTTAATTAAGGATTTAAAAATAATTTCATCAATGGCAGGAATTGTAAACTGTTTATCAGTTATGAGAACGGCACTGACGGTTGGGATAATAGTCTTTACCGTTCTTGAAACAATAACAGCACTTTTCAGAATAAACTCTAACGAATTGTTGGAAAATTAAAAAATGAAGGGACAGAAAGCTCTGTCCCTTTAAAGCTGTAAAAAAGCAAATTACTGATTAATTATTTCGACTTTTGCTTATCACCGATAGTAATTATGAGCTGAGCACCTGTCCAAACAATCATACTGATATAAATCACAAGTATCATTACCCACGCCGAACTCAGATTCAATATTGAAAGCTTGGCAATAAACGGCAGAATCAAACCTACAAGTGATGATTCAAAGAACGATGAAAGTGAAATTGTACCATCTACCAATGGGGTTGAAAAGTATCTGAATGAAATGAACATTCCGATTGCACAAGCTAAACCAAAGCAAGCAAAGCAAAGAGGAATTTTCTTTGAATTAGAGAAGATAGATACAAAAAGTATTACTATTGCAGTAATGATTATAAGCGCAAAGAAAATTGATGTAAGTATCAGCGGTATATGTACCGGTTCAAGCGTTGCCCAAAGACCGGACAATGTCTCTTTGTTTTCGCCGTTACCCTTTATGTACGGATAAATATTCTGAAAGAAATAATGGAAGCCGATATATCCGTATGTTGATCCGTCATCTGATGTGTCGCCTTTAATCTGTGCAAGCAACTGAAAAACAGTTGAATCAACAACATAGTAAATCATATGCATAAAATATGAAACGACAGGAACAGCTACTGCAAGTAATCCCATAACAACTCTGCAAACAATATCTGTTTTATCTGCTTTAATTTTTGACTTTTGTTTACTCATAAGTTATTCTCCTTATTTCCAAGATGAATTAAGCGCAACCGTGAGATTAAACACCATCTTATTATAATCTGATGCTTTATCAACACAAAAATAACCTTGACGCATAAACTGGAAAACATCACCCGGCTTAGCGCTTTTTATACTGCCCTCAATAAGGCAATTTTTAATAACCTTAAGAGAATCCGGGTTAAGATTTTGCTTAAAGTCGCCTGCTGTTTCATCCGACGGATTAGGAACATTGAAAAGTCTGTCATACATATTAACTGTTGCTCTGAATGAATCTTCTCTGCTTACCCAGTGAATAGTACCTCTTACCTTTCTTCCGTCAGGTGACTCTCCTCCCTTTGATTCAGGATCATATTTGCAGTAAACGCGTGTTGTATTTCCATATGAGTCAGTTTCAAAGCTTGTGCAGGTTACAAAATATGCACCTTTAAGCCTGACCTCGTTGCCCGGATACAGTCTGAAATACTTTTTAACCGGCTCTGCCATAAAGTCGTCCCGTTCAATATAAAGATGCTTTGAAAACTTAACTGTTTTCTTGCCCATTTCAGGGTGATCGGGATGAATGTCTATTTCAAGCTCTTCTGTCCGGTCTTCAGGATAGTTTTCAATAACAAGCTCAATAGGATGAAGAACTGCCATAGCCCTCGGTGCTGTATCGTTAAGGACATCACGCACACAAGCTTCAAGTAAGTTCATATCAACAACCGAATAAGCTTTCGAAACTCCGATTTTTTCACAGAAATCGCGAACAGCTTTTG
>CAMFTS010000115.1 GCA_945988915.1 uncultured Clostridia bacterium | reverse complement strand
TAACCTCACGAAACAAGACGAAATCAAAGATTTCTGTGTTTCGGAGAACATTGTAGCATTCCCGCTGCGCACAAACGCGCTTCGCGGATATGGTATAATATTTTTACTACTTCTTTACTTTTCCTTTGCTCCATCTTTGAATATAAATGTTTAAATTGGTACAACGGATTAAGGATTGATAAAAAACGGAGAATGAAAATGAATACTGTACTTGTTTGCGATGATGACGAGGCTATCCTTGAATCATTAAGAATTTATCTTGACAATGAAGGTTATCGGGTTTTAACCGCTTGCGACGGAGAACAGGCACTTCAGCAGATTGAATCAAATGAAATTCACTGTGTTGTGCTTGATATTATGATGCCTAAGTTGGACGGAATTAAAACCACTCTTAAAATCAGAGAAAAGTATAATTTTCCTATTATTCTTTTGTCTGCAAAGAGTGAGGATACCGACAAAATCACAGGGCTCGGCTTCGGCGCTGATGATTATGTTACAAAGCCCTTTAACCCGTTAGAGCTTGTTGCCAGGGTAAAATCACAAATCAGGCGCTATGTTAATCTCGGCAGTCTTGAAGTTAAATCCACCCAGCTTGTTACCGGCGGCGTTGTGCTTGATACAGAATCAAAATCTGTATCCGTTGACGGTGTTGAAGTAAAGCTTACTGCTATGGAGTTTAAGATTTTGGAATATCTTATGCAGAATATGGGCAGATTGCTTTCATCTTCTCAGATTTATGAAGCTGTATGGAACGAGCCTTCATACACAAGCGAAAAAACAGTTACTGTTCATATCCGTAATATCCGTGAAAAAATAGAAATCAATCCAAAAGATCCTAAATACTTGAAGGTGGTGTATGGACTTGGATACAAATGTGAAAAAGTTTAAGTATTCAACAATCAACAAAATTATCTGTATAGTTCTTTGTCTGTTAACATTCTGCATTGGCTCTTGGTATGCGGTACTCTCGGCAACAGCGGTAATATATAAGATTGAGGGAACATACAAAAAAGCAGAAAGCACCGATGACTGGACAAATTCACAGGGTTTTTACCGTCTTCTTTCGGCTTATTCTGCAAACGCAATAGGTCTTGTCAACGAAACAAAGGACATTGCATATTTAGAACAGCAATACGAGGACAATAAGGAAAAATACATTGACGAAGCATACAACAAGGTGCTTTCACTTAAAAAGAGAGCCGAAGAAAAAGCTGTTTACAATTACGAGTATGAAAATTCCGAAGAATTCTATGATGACGAAGACGAAACCACCCTTGAATATACTACTGTTCCTGAATATGAAGAGTTTTTCGATGCATACTCGTTGAATATTGACGGCATTTATATTTGCGATATAGACATAGATGCCTCAATGAGCAAGGACGATGTTAAAAATGCGTTTGAGAAATCAAGGAGTATAATAAGCCGTAACATTACTGACCATTATTATTCATACAATCACTACGGAGTGGCGGTCAACTTCTCGCCGAACGGTGAATGTAATTATTATGCCGTTCATGATGATACGGAAAGCTCAAATGTTGAGAATTTCAACGAAAAGCTTGCTTACGGCAGTGACTACTATTTCATTTCAAAGCACGGCAATCTCGAATACAAAGGTATTTCCGAAAAAGTGGCTGAAGATGTATTTTCAAACCTTTCGGGAAGGAGCCGTTATTTCAAGGATACCGACTTATATTTATATTTTAGCGTCGAAGATTTATCCGCGAGCGACCTTATTGATTTGGCATTTCAGGTAAATGACAGGCAATTCTCACAGCTTTACACCTTTAATATTGCTTGTAGGAATGCAAATGCAAATCTTAAACGGAATATTTGTATCGCAGTAATCTCATTTGTCTTAAGTTTTGTATTCGGATTCATTTATTTCAGCATAACAGGTAAAAAAGATGACGAGGATAACGCAAAGTTGTTTTTCTATGACCTTATTCCCTTTGAATTGAGCCTTGCTGTTGCAGTCGGACTCGGAGCAGGTGCATTTTATCTGATGGGTACATGTTTTATGGAGGCTTACACCGTCAGCACAGCTTTGCTCTATATTATCTGGGCGCTTGCTGTTTTTTACTGGGTACTTTTATTCTTCGTCAGTGCTTCCTTTGCCCGTAATCTTCACAGCGGTAAAAAATTCTATAAGCATTTTTTGACCTACTGGTTGTTATTAGCAATATGGAAAATTCTTGAGTTCATTTATAAATGTATAAAAGCACTTTTAAAATTTATTCTGAAAGTTTGCAGAAAAACAAAGAATTCTGCAATACGCAGCTTTAATGCCTTTATTTTCAAAACACATCAGTTCAAGAGAAATATTCTCTTTATTACAGTTGCCTGGCTGTTTATAAATCTGTTATCCATTATGTTTGCAATTTTGGCAGGCATAAATGAAGCGGGATTTATATGTTTCTTATTCTTTGTAGGCACAGCAGTCCTTGATTTCTTGGCATTGAGGAAATTCGGCGAATATGTTAAAAATCTTGATACAATTATTGACGCCGCGTCAAGACACGAAGAAGTGTTGCTTGATTTAGATAAGTTGGATAATTCACTTAAAACCCTCGCCGAAAGTATGCGGTACACCAATGCCGAGCTTCAGAACGCAATCGCAAAGGCAGTTAAAGACGAACGCTTGAGAACAGAACTAATAACAAATGTTTCGCACGATTTGAAAACTCCGCTCACTTCTATTATCACCTATGTTGACTTGCTTTCAAAGTGTGATATCAAGGACGAAAAAGCACAGGAATATATTAAAGTACTTGATGACAAGGGTGCAAAGCTTAAAAGATTGATTGACGATTTGATTGAAGCATCAAAGGTTACTTCAGGAAATGTCACGGTTAATCTTGCACCGATGAATTTATCGGAGCTTTGTCTTCAGGCAACTGTTGATGCGCAGACAGATTTTGAAAAGGCAGGCTTGGAGCTTATAGTTAAGCAGGGCGAAAAGCCGTCAATAGTAATTGCAGACGGAACAAAGGCTAACAGAGTAATTGAAAATCTTCTTTCAAATGCCCGCAAATACAGTGCAAAGGCGTCGCGTGTATATGTAAGTGTTTACAATGAAAACAATTACGGAGTATTTGAAATTAAAAATGTTTCTGCACAGCCGCTCGATATTTCACCCGAAGAGTTGACCGAAAGATTTGTCAGAGGCGACAAAGCCCGTAATCAGGACGGCAACGGACTCGGACTTTCAATAGCAAAAGAATTGTGTCAGCTTCAAAACGGCAAGCTGGAACTGATAATAGACGGCGATTTGTTCAAAGCAAAAGTTATGTTCCCGAACAAGCAACCGTAAAAGACAGTTTCCTTTGTGCCAAGCAGAAAAACAATGCAAAGCACAGTTACCTGCCGACGCGTAAGATTATATTCAAAAAATGTGTGGGTGTTTGAAAAAACTCCCACACATTTTTTAAAATTATTTTTGTCAAAATTATTGACATTTTGTGATTTTACCTCTATATTTATCTC
>CAMFTS010000114.1 GCA_945988915.1 uncultured Clostridia bacterium | reverse complement strand
CGGGTAGGGTTTACTTGGCAATATTGTTACCAATATTCCGGTGAGCTCTTACCTCGCCTTTCCACCCTTACCGTACTTGTACGGCGGTATATCTCTATGCACTGTCCCGGAGGTCACCCTCGGCGGCCGTTAGCCGTTACCCTGCTGTATGGTGCTCGGACTTTCCTCATTGACGGTTAAACCGTCCCCGTAATTGCTCAGCCTACTCACACATCTATTTTATTATAATTTTCAATTAATGTCAATTACGGACAATCTCTCAAGGATTTAAAAGTATATCCGTTTTCTTCGGCATAGTCAATTATTCTTGCTAAAGCATTAGCGTTATCGGGTGATACCGCGTGAAGAAGTATAACTGCCCCCGGATGAAGCCTTGCAGTTACGGTATCAAAAGCATAATCCGCTCCTTTTTGGTTGTTTAAATCCCAATCGGAATATGCCAATGACCAGAACACGCACTTATAACCGAGCGAGCCGACTAAATCAAGAGCAGAATCGGAGTATTCGCCTTTCGGGAATCTGAAATACGGTTCCGAATATCCGAAGTTTGTTCTTAAATAGTCATCCATACCTTTTATTTCCTCTGCCATCTTTGTTCGCGTTATCTCGGGAAAAGACGGATGATTCACCGAATGATTGCCTACAATGTGCCCTTCGTTTATCATTCTTGCAATTATTTCGGGATTTTCCTTGACTTCGGGTAAGGTACAGAAGAATGCCGCTGTAACCTTCTTTTCTTTTAATACATCAAGAATTTTTGCAGTATAACCGTTTTCATAGCCGCAATCAAATGTTAAATAAAGCACCTTTTGAGTGGATTTTCGGTCAAGGCACAGAGCGTTAAAATTTTTAGACTCAAAATACTTTTGATTATTAACCGATATTTCATTTGCCTTGCCGTCTTTTGCCACTCCGAACCCGTAACCGTTAAGCTTTTCCGATAAGCCTCTCGTATTCTCCGGATCCTTAATTTTAAAGCTCTGCAACGGCAGCGAAGCTTTTCCCGTATAAGTTTTTCCGTTGCCGAGCACGGTTGAATTTGATCCTGCCGGAAGAACAGAAGCAGTCGGAGCCGTAACATTCTCAGGCTTGGTTTGAATTTCCGTATTCAATTCACTGCCCGCTTGAGTAGTCAGTTCAACATTTGAATACTCCGTTGTTAAAGTTAAATCGTCCTTTGCGTTGTTCTTCATACAAGAGGATAACAAAACCGCAATCAATAAAGTCATAAGTAACACTTTTTTATTTTTCATATAATTTCCCCTGTGGTTGTCCGCCGCATTAAGCGACGGACTTTTTAATTATTTTACATCATACTTTGCATACTATCAACTATATCAGAAAAAGTATTGACAGCTTTTTTAGCCATTTTCTTCGTGCTTTTTCTTGCTGAACTACTCATCATAGTTGATCCCATAAGTGCCATTGCAGTACCTGCCGCAAGACTTATTCCCAATGCCTTCATTGTTGAATTTTTCATTTTTTCACCTTCTCTTCAATTTTGTATTTATATTTTTTGCAGAAAAAAATATAAAATTACTGTTTAGTTCTTTAAAAAATTCAAAATTATGGTAAAATAGTTTTACTAATTTTTTGGAGAAGATAAAATGACAATAAATATAGTAATGGTTGAACCTGAAATCCCGCAGAACACGGGAAATGTTGCAAGAACTTGCGCTATTACAGGTGCAAAGCTTCATCTTGTCGGTCCTATGGGATTTAAAATTGATGATAAAAAGTTAAAAAGAGCAGGTCTTGATTATTGGGATTTGCTTGACATTACCTATTATGAAAATCTTGATGAGTTTTTTGCAAAAACAAAATGTGAAAACAATTTTTATTACTTTACGACAAAGGGCAAAAAAATATATTCTGATGTTGAGTATCCCGACAACTGTTATCTTTTCTTCGGCAAAGAAACAAAGGGACTGCCCGAAGAACTGCTTCACGATAATCCGGATACCTGCGTAAGACTTCCTATGCTCAACAATGAGCATGCGAGAAGCTTAAACCTTTCAAATACTGTTGCCATTGCAACATATGAAGTTCTTCGTCAGTGGAAATTTCCGTCGCTTTTGTGTGAGGGTAAGCTTCACAATTTAAGCTGGGACGACTGAATATAAATTCACTAAACGCAAAAAAAATAATATAATGTATTGCTCCCCGAAAATGTTTATAAAGGTAATTTACGGGTAAAACTATTTTTGTAAACATAAAGAATTACCTTTGGAGAGTGATAACGAATGAATGTTAAGCGAGGGGAAATATATTATGCGGATTTAAGCCCCGTAATAGGTTCCGAACAAGGCGGACTGAGACCTGTATTGATAGTTCAAAACGATGTGGGAAATAAATACAGCCCTACTGTAATAGCGGCGGCAATTACGAGTCAGAAATATAAAACTCAGCTGCCGACTCATATCAGTGTGAACGCTAATAACTGCGGTCTTCAAAAGGATTCGGTAGTATTGCTTGAGCAAGTCAGAACGCTCGACAAAAAAAGGCTTAAAGAGCGAATGGGAAATCTTCCGCAAACAGAAATGAATAAAATTGACAAAGCATTATCCGTAAGCTTTGGTCTTGTATAAGATTAACCGACTGAAAAGAGATACTGTCTTTCAGTCGGTTTTAATATTCATTTTAAGTATTAATTTTTTAATTATTTACATTTTATATCTTGAATTTTAAAGCTGACAGGAATAAAATTACATTAATAATTCTTAGAAGGAAGCGAGAAAAATGAGAGCTTACGGTTTAGTTCTTGCCGGCGGCGGTGCCAAAGGTGCTTACGAAATGGGCGCTTGGAAAGCATTGTCCGAAATCGGCGTTGAAATTGAAGCGATTGCAGGAACATCTATCGGCGCAATTAACGGTGCCATGATTGCTCAAGGCGACTTTGATACAGCTATGAAGCTATGGAGCAACGCTGAATTATCAAAGGGAATTGCTATTTCCGATGAGCTTAAAGAAACAGATAATCTTTTTTCATTCAGTAATTTTCCGCAGCTTTTTCACGAAATAGTAAAAAACGGCGGAGTTGACATTTCACCTGCAAAGCGATTAGTTGAAGAATGTATCAATGAATCGTTAGTCCGTCAGAGTAAAATACCGCTTGGAATTGTCACATTTCAGTTGAACAATATGAAGCCTGTCGAAATGTTTGTCGAGGATATGCCGGAAGGTCAGCTCATTGATTACATAATGGCATCGGCAAGATTCCCGGGTCTTATTAAGCAGGGACCCGATAACAGTCAGTATCTCGACGGCGGCGTTTACGATAATGCTCCGATAGGTCTTTTACGCAAGCGCGGCATTAACAGGCTTATTGTAGTTGATATTTCATCAAGAAAAGGCATAGGCCATAAGGAAGACTGGTCGTGCGCTGATGTCATCTTCATCAGACCCAACGATATTAAAGAGCTTGGCGAATCATTTGAATTTGACAGAGAAATGAATGATAAGCGAATGAATATGGGCTATTTTGATACAAAAAAAGCATTCG
>CAMFTS010000113.1 GCA_945988915.1 uncultured Clostridia bacterium | reverse complement strand
CAGGCACCTGAGACATACCGAGCGAAACAATTTTATGACAAGGCATATGTGTAATTTCTTTATCGCAATATGTGACTGTACCTGCTTTTGGGGGAATAAGTCCGATTACTGACTGCATTGTTGTAGTTTTACCTGCACCGTTAGCACCGATAAGAGTAACAATTTCGCCCTCATTAACAGTAAAATTGATTCCTTTAAGAGCTTGAATTACGCCATAATAAACTTCAAGGTCTTTTACTTCAAGTAACGCCATAATTTAACCTCCTATGTATGCCTTAATAACTTCGGGATCGTTGAGAGCCGTCTTTGTTTCTCCCTGTGCAAGAACTGTTCCGAAGTTAAGAACGGTAATCTCATCACAAAGGCCCGAAACGAACTTCATATCATGCTCAATAAGAAGAATTGTAAGGTCAAATTCATCACGAATGAATTTAACTATATCAACAAGCTCTTTTGTTTCATTAGGATTCATACCCGCTGCCGGCTCATCAAGGAGCAAAAGCTTAGGATTTGTTGCCAAAGCTCTGGCAATTTCAAGCTTTCTTTGCTTACCGTAAGGAAGATTACAGGAAAGATTATTTCTCTCTTCTTCAAGTCCGAAAACTCTGAGAATTTCCTTTGCTTTCTCTCTCATTCTGATTTCAGAATCAAAATGAGCAGGTAAACGAAGCATACTGACAAAAGGATTGCATTTGAATTCCGGTTGATTATGAAGACCTACCATAACATTTCTTACAACGCTCATATTATTGAAAAGTCTGATGTTCTGGAATGTTCTTGCAATACCCTTTTGATTTATTTGTTCCTGTGTTTTTCCTTTTAGTTCTTCTCCGTCAAGGAAAAAAGTTCCCGTTGTAGGCAGATAAACGCCTGTAAGCATATTGAACACCGTAGTTTTACCTGCACCGTTAGGACCTACAAGTCCGTAAAGCTGCTGTTTCTTAATCTCAAGATTAAGGCCCTGAACAGCCTTAAGTCCGCCGAAGGAAATACCGAGGTCTTCGGTTTTAAGCATAATATCTGACATATTATTTATCCTCCTTCGTAGGTTTATCAGGTGTATTATCTGTCGGCTTAACATCAACAGAAAGCAGCTCATCCATATTTATCTTGCTTTCAATTCTGTTCCAAGCTACATCGTCATCAGTTATTGTAGAAGCTTTTTTCTTGAAAATCTTATTAGAAAATGCTTTAACATTTATTTTCTCTTTTATTGGCTTAAGCGCCGGAGCATTATTAAAGATAACAACTACAATAAGAATTACGGCATAAACAAGAAGTCTGACTGCGGCAAGGTCGCCTGAAAGATTATTCTGAAGCACGAAATTGATATAGGTAATAAGTGCAGCTGCAATAATTGAACCGCTTATTGAACCGATACCGCCGATAACGACCATAACAAGAATTTCAATCGAATAGTTATAATCAAATGTCGTATAAATTATAGGTGTGTAATAGTGTCCGTAAATAACACCGGCAACACCTGCAAAAAATGCCGCAATAACAAATACAAACAACTTGTAGAATGTAACATTTACACCCATAGCCTTTGCCGCAATTTCATTATCACGAATAGCGGTTATTGCTCTGCCGTGCTTTGAACGAATAAGATTCTGAATAAGGAAAAGCACTGCAAGAACAAGTATAAACGAAACAATATAAAGAGTAGAAGATTTTATTTTAATAGAGTCTGTTTTGAGACCCATAGCTCCTCCGAACATCGGAAGATTCTTAAAAACATTACGGACAATTTCTCCGAATGCGAGTGTAACAATGGCAAGATAGTCGCCTTTAAGTCTTAATGCAGGCAATCCGATAATAAAACCGAATATTGCTGCGAATACACCGCCTGCAAGCATTGAAACAAGGAAACAAACGAATGTGTTTTCAATATATGTATTAAGAAAAAGAGATAAGTAACAGCCCAGATATGCACCTACGCACATAAAGCCTGCATGACCGAGCGAAAGCTCACCGAGGAATCCAACTACAAGATTCAAAGAAACCGCTAAAATTATACTGTATGCAATTTTAGGAAGAAGGTTAATAAACGAACGGCTGAGCATGCCTGTTGAACTCAGAATAATCATTAAAATAAGGAATGCTGCAATGCCGATATAGTTCACGCAATACTTAAGTTTGAAAGTTTTTTTCAAATTACCGAGATAGCTCATTATACTTTCTCCCTTCTGCGTTTTCCAAGCAAGCCGACAGGCTTTACAAGTAATATTATAATAAGAAGACAAAATTCAATAGCTGTTGTATATGCTTCAACATGCGGATTATTCTTACAAATCTGCTCAATAACACCAAGTAATATTCCGCCGAGCATAGCACCCGGAATTGAGCCTATGCCTCCGATAACAGCAGCTGTAAACGCTTTAATACCCGGCATAGCTCCCAATGTTGGAGTTGTTGACGGGATACGGATTATGTAGAAAAGGCTTGCGAATGCCGCAAGAGCCGAACCTATTGCAAATGTTGTCATAATAATTCTGTCAACATTAACACCCATAAGACGCGCAGCTCCGCTGTCTTCCGAAACAGCAAGCATTGCTCTGCCCGTTCTTGTTTTCTTTACGAAAAGCGTCAATGAAACCATAATTATTGCACCGACAATAAGCGTAAGAATTGTACCTACGCTGATTTCGGACCCGAAAATCTTCACTGTACCGAAATTTGCAATTATAAACGAACGTGAAGTTGAGCCGAAAATTAACTGTGCTATACCCTGTAAAAGATTGCTGACGCCGATAGCAGTAATAAGAACTGCCAACGGAGAGGCACCTCTGAGGGGTTTATATGCAAATTTTTCAATTACGATACCCGTAACTGTGCAAACAACTATTGAAACTGCTATTGCGATAAACGGGTTTGTATTAAGCATCAGTGTTGAATAAATAGCATACGCACCTACCATGATAACATCACCGTGAGCAAAGTTGAGCATCTTTGCAATACCGTAAACCATAGTATATCCGAGAGCAATCAATGCGTAAACAGCTCCAAGACTGAGCCCATCTAATAATATACTCATAATCTTCTCCTAAATAATGCTTATAGTCGGAGAAGATTCACACCTTCTCCGACTACAACTAATTTGTTTTTAGTTGAATTGATTATTTTTCAACAGTAACAATGGTAGGTACTTTATTAGGAGCACCTGATTTGTCCCAAGTCATCTGACCTGTTACGCCTTTGAAGCTGAAATCACCAACAAGAACAGCTGTAACTGCATCGCAAAGGTCTGAAGCTGAAATATTAGCATCTTTAATGCCTGCCTTTACAATTGCGTCACGGATAACATAAACAGCATCATATGCATCAGCTGCAAACTGGTCAGGAGTAACATTGTATTTTTCTTCATACTTCTTAACGAAGCCGGAAATCTTTTCATCTGTGCTTGCAACATCGAAAGGAGTGATGTATTTAACTTCATTCTTAACTGTAGCGTCAATCTGATCAGCAACGCCGTCAAGACCGTCGCAACCGAAGATAAGAACATCAACGCCCTT
>CAMFTS010000112.1 GCA_945988915.1 uncultured Clostridia bacterium | reverse complement strand
ATTACAAGCAGTTACAATATTATCTTCGGAAATGCTGAGAACCATTGTATCAACTTTTACATCAATATCGGTGTCGTAAACCTGCTTAATAAATCTGCCTGCATATTCAGGGCCTGAAAGCTCTTCACCGAAATAATGAAGACCGAAGCCTGTGTGAATACACTGTTCAAGAATACCGCCGAGTGTATCGGCGCGTTCAAGAATAAGAATCTTTTCAATTCCCTCTTCATGAGCCTTAAGTGCAGCCGCCATACCGGCAGGACCGCCTCCGACTACTACTAAATCATAATTAAGCACTTTACCCACCTCACTTCGTTCTTTCAAAAATTATTTTGGAGTTGCCGCCGAATTTTGTAATTTCGTTCATTTCCACTCCAAGTTCACGCGCAAGGATTTCAACTACCTTACTGCCGCAGAAACCGCCCTGGCATCTGCCCATACCTGCTCTTGTTCTTCTCTTGACGCCGTCAACATCTCTTGCACCTGCGGGAGCGTGAATAGCGTCAAGTATTTCGCCCTCTGTTATTGTTTCGCAGCGGCAAATAATTCTGCCGTAAGCCGAATTTTTCTTAATAAGCTCTTCTCTTTCGCTCTTAGTCATATGTCTGAAGCGAACGGGAGCTTCTCTTGTCATTGTATAATCGGCTTTCTTGTCTGCCGAAAGCTTTTCGAGCAAAAGTTCCTCAACATACTTTGCAATAGCAGGAGCTGCCGAAAGACCGGGTGATTCAATTCCTGCACAGTTAATGAACTTATCGCTCTTATCGGAATATCCGATAATAAAATCATCTGTAACGGGATGAGCACGAACACCTGCAAACGAGGTGATAGCGCCTCTGACATTTACTGTCGGTACAGATTTGAATGCTTTTGTAAGGACAAACTCAAGTCCCTCGGGTGTTGTATCTGTATTGTCTTTGTCTTTATCATCTGTTGCTGACGGACCGACAAGGATATTACCGTCAACAGTAGGTGTAACAAGTACGCCTTTACCCATTTTGTTCGGGCACTGGAAAATTGTATGGTCTGCAAGATAGCCGAATGACTTGTCCAGCAAATAATACTCGCCTTTTCTCGATACGAGTTCAATGCTGTCGTCACCTATCATGGCTGCAACCTCGTCGGAATGATTACCTGCGGCATTTATTACGAATTCTGCTTCGATTTCACCTGCAGTTGTATCAAGCTTGTAATACCCACCGTCTTTATTTATCGCCTTAACTTCACAGTTTCTGATAAATTCAACGCCGTTTGCAACAGCAACTTCCGCTGCTGCGATTGTCAGTTCATACGGGCAGACAATGCCTGCCGAATTAGAAAGCAAAGCACCTTTAACTTCATCCGAAACATAAGGTTCTAATTCCTTAACCTTTTCTTTGTCAATTATTTCAAGATCAGGAACACCGTTTTTTATACCCCTGTCATAAAGCACCTTGATATGTTCCGTTTCCTCATCTGTAAAGGCAAGAACCAACGAACCGTTATTTCTGTACGGAACATGGAGCTCCTCACAAACGGCAGGCATCATTTCCGTGCCCTTAACATTGAGTTTTGCTTTGAGAGTTCCCGGCATTGCGTCGAAGCCGCCGTGAACAATAGCGCTGTTTGCTTTTGTAGTACCCATTGCAACGTCGTTACATCTTTCAAGCAATGCAATTTTAATGTCATACTTTGAAAGTTCTCTGGAAATCAAAGTGCCGACAACACCGCCGCCGATGACTGCAACATCGTACTTCATAAGACTTCACCCCTTAATTTTGCATAAAAATAATCATATTATTGCGAATATGTATAACACAATATCAGTAACGGATATTATATCACATACATAAGAAAAATAACAGACTTTTTTGTGATTTTTTTATTTTTATATCACTTTTTCCATTTCTCTTTTTAAGCGTTCAATTATTCTTTTTTCAAGTCTTGAAATATAGCTTTGTGAAATTCCGAGCAAATCCGCAACCTCTTTTTGAGTGCGTTCTTTTTCTCCGTCCAAGCCGAAGCGCATACTCATAATCAATCTTTCCCTTTCGGACAGTGTATTCACGCTCATTAAAAGCAAGTTCTTTTCATTTTCAGCCTCGAGATTTCTGTTTATTTCGTCAGGCTCACTGCCGAGAACATCCGAAAGCAATAATTCGTTACCGTCCCAGTCAATATTTAAAGGCTCATCGATTGATATATCCGTTTTATGCAGGCTTATTTTTCTCAGATACATAAGTATTTCATTTTCAATACACCGTGAAGCATAAGTTGCAAGTTTGATATTCTTTTCAGGTCTGAATGTATTAACGGCTTTGATAAGCCCGATAGTTCCGATAGAAACAAGGTCGTCAATTCCCACTCCCGAATTGTCAAATTTTTTTGCTATATATACCACCAAACGAAGATTGTGGACTATTAAAGGTTCTCTTGCCGATTCGTCGCCGTTAGAAATTTTTTCCAACAACTCATCTTCCTCCTCTTTTTTCAGGGGTTCGGGTAAATTGTCGGGTCCGCTTACATAATCAATATCAGTTTCAAAAAAGAACTGCTTTATTTTATAAATCAGTTTTTTTAAGGATAGTTTTAACATTGTCATTTCCTCTTTCGTTAATAATATCATTATTGAGCAAAACCGAGTATTCTCCGTTTTGAAAGCTGTTTTTACTCTGTGAAAGCAAAACATTATTTACCGTAATGTTTTTTTCATTCACCGTAATTCCGTCTATTACAGACGCTCTTAATACCCCTTTATCGGAAACGGTATTCACAGGTATTATACGCACTCTGTTCCTGTCTTCACTGTCCGGTATTTCACCGTTTTCAAAAAATTCCAGAACGGACTTGTCAAAAAGCTTATCTATCACGCATTTCTCGGCAATAATTACCGGCTTTCCCGTAAAGCAATCCCGCAAGGTATTGCCTGTATCAAGCAAAGCGTTGACAGTTACCGTTTTATTCTTATTAAAAAGAGTGACACTGTATATTTTGTTATCGGGAGCACTGCGTTTTGAGAATTTGGATATCATTGTAATTGTAAAATAGCAAACCACGGTCGAGATAATTAAAACTTTAATATCTATGTTAAAATAAACCACCGAATTGTTATATATCATTCCACTCGGTTTAAATGCAAGCCAAAGCGCAAGCATTATTCCTGCAAATGCGAAGTTTACGCCGAAAAATGCGGTAAAGCATTTTAAAAGAAGCTTTAGTTTCGTGGGTTTAAATGTTATTATTACTATCAATAGCGAAGCTGTTATATTCATTAAAAATGTTAAAATATCAGGTATTTCAGGTAAAAAAATCACAAGCGAATATACTCCTCCGGCTAATGCTCCAAGAAACAGTCTGTATTTTTTCAAGTTGATTTTCAGAATACCTTTTACGCAGAGCAACAGAAAAAAATTCACAAAAATATTTATCGCTATGAGTACATCTACATATACCGTCAATACAATCACCACACAAAATTAAGCCCTGATGCCATTATATAGGCTCAGGGCTTAATAATTTGTCATATTGTGGTCAGA
>CAMFTS010000111.1 GCA_945988915.1 uncultured Clostridia bacterium | reverse complement strand
TATAAAAATGAGCTTGCGGGAGAAAAAATAGGTATCGGTATTATTGCTTATTACGATGAAACCGATACTGCGATTTATGCCGCTGAGGTGTCTGATAATTCACCCGCCGCAAAGGGCGGAATAGCCAAAGGCGACAAAATTGTTGAAATTGATGAGGAAAGAGTAACTGCTTATAATTATAATGAGCTTATCAGCAAATTAAGCGGTGACAAGCTTTCATCTGTAAAGGTAAGGTTTGTCCACGACGGCAAAGAAAAAACTGCCGCTATTGTTAAGGGATACAGCGATCAGTCTGTATTTCACAGCATTAACGGAAATGTCGGATATGTTAAAATAACTGACTTTAATGCTACTACTGCTTCTCAGTTGAAAGATACTGTAAAAGAGCTCACAAAAAACGGCGTTACATCAATAATTTTTGACTTGCGCTGTACTAACAGCGGAACTATCGAGTTTGCAGCAAAAACTCTTGATATTCTTGTTCCTGTTACAAGTGAGGGTACAGGTGCTCTTGCAACAATTGTCGGTAAAGACGGTCAGGTAATTGACACATATACCGCCGATGCGGACAGCGTTTCAATGCAGATGGCTGTGCTTGTAAACGCAGATACTTCCGGTCCCGCTGAGCTTTTTGCCTGTGATTTGAGAGATTACGGCAAAGCAAAGCTCATAGGTGTTAAAACTGCCGGAAACGGCACTATGCAAAAAGCATACCAGCTTAGTAACGGCGGTGCTTTGATGCTTACAATTGCCGAAGTGTTACCGTATGTCAGCGACTCGTATAACACGAAAGGCTTAATTCCCGATTACGAAGTAAAATTGACTGCTGAACAGAACGAAAGACTCGCAATTCTTTCACAAAGTGATGATGCTCAGTACAATAAAGCATACGATTTGTTAACCGGCGAATAATATCATTTATAATTTGCACCTCGCATAGTAATATGTGAGGTGTTTTTATGTTTTGCATAGTAAGAATTACAGAAGAAGAGCAAGGATTTTTTGCAAAGCTAAAGTATTTGTTTAATCGTCGGTTGCCGCAGTTAGAAAAGATCAATGTAAGAGCAGCCGCACCGTTTTATTATTTAGAAATAAGTAAAAGACTATGCGGTGAACATAATGAAACCCTTTCAAAAATTCTGGGCAGATGCTCGAAATATATCATACCGTGCAGCGATACGGTAATAACTGATAATTTTTATGTGCAAAACTATATTCCTGCAGTCTTTCCGTCAATTATGTTAATAAACAGCGCTGAAAATCTGCTTTTAAATAAGTCTTATAATAAAAGTAAATTCAGCATTGCAATTGTGGATAAAAATGCACAATTTGTTAAATACTTAGAAAAATTCATTAATCTTGCTTCTGTTATTATGATATATACTGATAAAGGTTTTTCTTACAATCAATTAGCCGAAGAGATATACTTTGAGTACGGAGCTTCATTAATAATAAGAAGTATGGAAAGCATTGATTATAATTCGGATTTAACTATAACTGTCGGACGAGATGAATGCATTGTTGAAAGAATTGACGGAAAGCTTATCAAACTGACGGGAGAATACTTTGAATTGCCTGTAGAATACGAAAAACTCAGACCTGCTCAGACCGACAAACTATTGTTTTCATCAGCACTGTTTGAGCTGTGCGGAGTTAAAAGCCTTGAAAGTATGAAATACAACACTTTTTTTAAAACAGAATTACAGTAAAAGCCTTAAATCTATTGACAATAAAGTTATTTTAAACTATAATATTTACTCGTGTAAAAGCAAAACTGAAAGGAGTTTTCATACTATGAAACAGGAAACTTTATTGACCGCTGAAGGCCTTAAAGAGTTACAGGACGAACTTGAGCAATTAAAAACTGTCGGCAGAAAAGAAGCTGCAGAAAAAATAAAAGTCGCAAGAAGCTACGGCGACCTTTCTGAAAACTCTGAATATGACGAAGCAATGAGCGATCAGGCAAAACTTGAAGCAAGAATCAGCGAAATTGAAACAATGATTAAAAACGCTAAAGTTTTTGATGATTCAACAATCGGCAACGAAGTTGTTCACATTGGTTCAAAAGTAACAATTCAGAACTCGAAAAAAGAAAAGTTTGAATATAAAATTGTCGGCTTTGCACAGTCAAATCCTGATGAAGGCAAAATTTCCGATGAATGTCCCGTCGGCAAGGCTCTTTTAGGTCATAAGGTAGGGGATAAGGTTTCGGTTGAAGCTCCTATCGGTACGATTACCTACAAGATTACAGCAATTTCAAAATAAATGCTCGGGCGGTCTATTCCGCCCTTATTTTAAATATACGGAAGTGAAAAAAATGGATCAGAATAATAATCAGAATAACGCCGCTGTTGAACAAGACATCAGCGAATTAAGAAAGATAAGAATAGATAAGCTTAAGAATTTACAGGAAAACGGCAAAGATCCTTTTGAAATTACAAAGTATGATGTAACTCATCACAGCGCAGAAATTAAGGAGAATTTTGAAGAACTTGAAGGCAAGACGGTATGTGTTGCAGGCAGAATGATGTCCAAGCGTATAATGGGTAAGGCTTCTTTCTGCAATATTCAGGATCTTAAAGGCAATATTCAGTCATATGTTGCAAGAGATTGCATCGGTGAAGAAGAATACAAAGATTTCAAGAAAACGGATATCGGTGATATCATCGGTATAAAAGGCGAAGTTTTCAAAACAAAGACCGGTGAGATTTCAATTCACGCTTCAGAGCTTACTCTTCTCTCAAAGAGCTTGCAGATTCTTCCTGAAAAATATCACGGATTAACAAATACCGATACTCGCTACCGTCAGAGGTATATTGACCTTATTATGAATCAGGAGGTTAAGGATACTTTCATAAAGCGTTCGCAGATTATCAGCAATATCCGCCGTTATCTTGACGCTCAGGGCTTTATGGAGGTTGAAACTCCAATGCTTGTAGCTAATGCAGGCGGAGCAGCAGCAAGACCGTTTGAAACACATTACAACGCTCTTGATGAAGATGTTAAGCTTCGTATTTCACTTGAGCTTTATCTTAAGCGTCTTATCGTAGGCGGTCTTGAAAGAGTATATGAAATAGGTCGTGTTTTCCGTAATGAAGGCCTTGACACCCGTCATAACCCCGAGTTTACACTTATGGAGTTATATCAGGCATATACAGACTATCACGGTATGATGGACTTAACAGAAAATATGTTCCGTTTCCTTGCAAATGAAGTTTGCGGTACAACGGAAATAACATACGGTGAAAATCAAATCGATCTCGGAAAGCCTTTTGAAAGACTTACAATGACCGATGCGGTTAAGAAGTACGCAGGTGTTGACTTTGATGCTATTGCCGATACGGAAGAAGCAAGAAAAGCAGCAAAAGAGCATCATGTTGAATTTGAAGACAGACATACAAAGGGAGATATTCTCAACTTGTTCTTTGAAGAATTTGTAGAAGAGCATCTTATTCAGCCAACATTCATTATGGATCATCCTATTGAGATTTCTCCGCTTACAAAGAAAAAGCCGGGAAGACCCGATCAGGTTGAAAGATTTGAGCTTTATATCAACGGTTGGGAAATGTGCAA
>CAMFTS010000110.1 GCA_945988915.1 uncultured Clostridia bacterium | reverse complement strand
GTTTCTCATATTGAGCATCTGGGTTCGCGTGACGGAATTCTCAAAGCAAAGCTTGAAATCCTTGAGGGAATGAAAAAAGGCTCTCCGCTTATTATTAACGGAGATAACGATAAGCTGAAAACAGTGAATAATAAAGATTACAGAATTATTTATTTCGGCATTGAAAATGAAAAAGCAGATGTTCGCGCAATTGATATTAACGAAGACGGACAGAATACGGAATTTACTGTTGTTTTCGGCGACAAGACTCAAAAAGTTAAACTGCCCACCGTCGGAATTCACAATGTGTATGATGCGCTGTCGGCGTTTGCAGTCGGACTTGAGCTGAAAATAGAACCCGAAAAAATTGCTCAGGCTCTTTCCGAGTATGAACCGTCAGGAATGCGCCAGAGAATTAAAGATATCAACGGTATCAAGGTAATTGAGGATTGCTACAATGCAAGTCCCGATTCGCAGAGAGCAGCGCTAAATGCTTTAAAATCTGTAAAATCCGAAAGAAAAATTGCTGTTCTCGGCGATATGCTGGAATTAGGCGACTATTCGAAGCAAGCGCATTGTGACATAGGAAAATATGCGGCGGAAAAACAAATCGATATGCTTTTCACCTTTGGTGAGGAGTCAAAAAATATCACGGAAACGGCGCAGAAATTCGGAATGGATGCCTTTGCTTTTACGGATAAAACAGTATTATTCAATGCTCTGAAAGGCGAGCTTAAAAAGGGCGATGCAGTTCTTTTCAAAGCGAGCAGAGGTATGAAATTAGAGGAAGTAATAGAAATGCTCTATAAGGAGTGGGAAAATAAATGACATATACAACAGCAATTTTATTTGCACTGATACTAAGCTTTGCGATTGCCGCACTTTTAGGCTTTGCAGTGATTCCTTGGCTCAGAAAACTGAAATTCGGTCAAACTATACTTGAGATAGGTCCTGCCTGGCATAAAGCAAAACAGGGTACGCCTACAATGGGCGGTATTATGTTCATCGCCAGCACGGTTATAGCATTCCTTGCAGTAATCGTTACCGACAGATTAACGGGAGGTAATCTACTCGTAGGAAACAGCGTTGTTCCGGACAGCGTAAAGGTGAAAATTTTCTCCGGAATTCTTATGTCGCTCGGCTTTGGCCTTATCGGATTTGCTGACGATTATATAAAAGTAGTTAAAAAAAGAAATCTCGGACTTACAATTTCCCAAAAATCAATAGCACAGATTTTGCTGATGCTTGCATATCTCGGCGCATTGTTTATGTCAGGAAATACATTTATGAATATTCCTTTTGTAGGAAGCGTAGATTTAAAATGGTTTTTCTGGCTTTTCGGTATGGCAGTAATCTATCTCACCGTAAATGCTGTTAATTTTACAGACGGTATTGACGGATTGTGCGCGTCGGTAACTTCAACTGCGGCAATAGCACTTATTGTAATTGCTGTCTTAAAAGGAATGTTCGGGGTCAGCATTCTTGCAGCTTCACTTGCAGGTGGCTGTCTTGGTTATCTTATTTGGAATTGGCATCCGTCAAAGGTTATGATGGGCGATACCGGCTCAATGTTTTTAGGCGGTATGATTGTTGCTCTTGCATATGCAATCGACGCACCGCTTATAATCCTTTTCATCGGACTTGTTTATGTAATTGAAATGGCATCAGACATTTTACAGATTGGTTATTTTAAGGCAACTCACGGTAAGAGAATTTTCAAAATGGCGCCTATTCACCATCACTTTGAAATGTGCGGATGGAAAGAAGTAAAAATAGTAATTGTATTCTCAATAGTAAATATAATCGGTTCGATTATCGGTGTTGCATTGTTCTATTTCGGAAATAAATGATAATCCGAATATACTTTCAGAAAGGAGAAAAGCCAAATGGCAAATACAGCAAACAGACAAACTTCATCAAGAAGAAGTCAAAGCGTAAAAAAGCCTCAACATAAAAGTCCGCACTCAAGCGCTTTTTCTCAGTATTTGGCAGTGGGTAATTTCGATGTTCCGTTTTTACTTCTTGTTATAATAATTCTTACCACAGGACTCGTAATGCTTTTCTCCGCAAGCTATACTTATGCTTATTACAACAACCACGGAGACAGCGCATACTTTTTTAAAAGACAGTTGGCATTCGCTGTTGCAGGTGTAATTGCAATGCTTGTTATTTCGAAAATTAAATATGAATACTTTAAAATACTTGCATATTTTTCGATTCCTTTCTCAATAGTTTTACTTATAGTAGTACTGATAATGCCGGCAAAATTCGGCGATTTCCATAGGTGGATTTACATTGGCTCTTTCTCATTTCAACCGTCGGAAATTGCAAAGCTTGCAATAATTATGTACTGTGCCTACGGGCTTGAGAAAGACCATAAAATCATAATAGGTAAAACCACCGGAAAAACAAAGGTAGGCAAATTGATTACCGAGCTTTCCGGAGGAAAAATTGAACTTTACGATTCGTTTATTTCAATGTGTTGGTACGGCGGTATCATTATTCTTATAGCAATTCTTGTTTATGCCGAAAATCACCTGTCAGGTGCTTTACTCATCTGCGGTATCGGTGTTACAATGCTGTTTCTCGGCGAAGTAAAAAAGCATTGGTTTTATCTTATAGTAATTATCGGAGTTCTGATGGCGATATTCTTCGTTATGAATCCGAGTTTGCTTGAAAAATATGCCGGCGCCCGAATTACAGCTTGGCTTGATAAAGACTATCAGCCACTCGGTGCGCGTTGGCAGACAAACAATTCGCTTTATGCTATCGGTTCGGGCGGACTCTTCGGTGCAGGCTTGGGTAATTCCAAACAAAAGCATCTTTATGTTTCCGAACCGCAGAATGACTTTATTTTCTCAATCGTTTGTGAGGAATTAGGCCTTGTAGGCGCATCGTTAATACTAATTGTTTTTGCATTACTTGTATGGAGAGGTATAGTAATAGGAATTCATGCAAAGGACCGCTTCGGTGCATTACTTGCAATGGGTATTGTATTCCAGGTCGGTATGCAGACTATTCTTAACATTTTAGTTGTTACGGATACTCTGCCTAATACAGGTATCAGCTTACCGTTCTTCAGCTACGGAGGCACATCGTTGATGATGCTTTTGGGCGAAATGGGAATGGTGTTATCGGTTTCGCGATATTCAAGGTTGACTAAAAACTAACTTTTAAGGAGATTACTATGAAAGCAATATTTGCTGCAGGCGGCACAGGCGGACATATAAATCCTGCATTGGCAGCAGCAGGGGAGTTAAGAAGAAGATATCCCGATGCAGAAATTCTTTTTATAGGAACACAGGAGCATATGGAATCAAAACTCGTTCCTACGGCAGGCTTTGATTTCAAGACGATACATATTGCGGGCTTTCAAAGAAAATTAACGGTAAATAATATTATAAAAAATATTAAAACCGTCGGACTCTTATTAAAATCAACAAAAGAAACAAAAGAGATTTTAAAAGAATTCAAGCCTGATGTTGTAATAGGCTTCGGTGGATATGTCAGCGGACCTGTTGTCAGAACGGCGGCAAAAATGGGTATAAAAACAGCTATTCATGAGCAGAATGCTTTCCCGGGAGTAACCAATAAAGCACTTGCTAAAGAAG
>CAMFTS010000109.1 GCA_945988915.1 uncultured Clostridia bacterium | reverse complement strand
TTCTGACCTGCTTTTCAGCCGCAGCCTTTTCAATGGCGTCATAATTGAATTCATCATTTTCCGTTAAATCGATCTGTCCGTATGTAATGCCGAAATCCGCAAGCGTACCGTCCCCTTTATTTTTGCCGCCGAGACCGATTACCGAATGAATAGTGTCGTACGGTGTTCCCGAAACACAAAGCATTTTGTCTCCCGGTCTTAAAATACCGTAAAGGCAAACCGCAAGCGTATGCGTACCGCAAGACAGTGCTCCGGCCCTGATAATCGCGCTTTCTGTTGAAAAGATATCCGCTACAAGCCTGTCGAGCTTTTCTCTTCCCTTATCAGAATATCCGTATCCCGTGCTTGTGTTAAAATCTGTTTCATCAACCTTGTTCTTAATAAATGCGGACAAAATCTTTTGCTGATTGTATTCTCCTATGCTTTCAATTTCAGCGAATTTCTTTTCGGCTCTTTTCATCGCCTTTTCACTTGCTTCTTCTGTTTTTTTGCTTAATTCAAAATATGTATTCATAGTTCGATTATTCCTAAATCCAAATAAGCCTTTCTTTCAAAGCCGATTTTTTTATAAAAATTTTCTGTTGCCAGATCGTTACAGGCGAGGAATACCGTATCGCCCTCACACATAAAATCGCGGCAAATACCGGATATGCAATCTGACGCATAACCCATTTTGCGAAAATCACTGTCCGTAGCAACATCGCGAATGTAAATATTATTACCGAGCTTGTCTGCCACTGCAACCGACAGAATAGAGTTTTCTCCCGACTTAACAGCCCTGACGGTAGTAAACCCGTTAAAAATGCCTCTCGTCGTTCTCGAAAGCCATTCTTTGTATGCTCTTTCCGAAAGCTTTTTAAAATCCTTTGATTTCAGCATAACCGAATCTTTGATTATGTTCTGTCTTGACTTTGTAAGCAAATCGAAAACAGGGCGAAAATTATCATTAAGCTCAACCGAATTTCTGCCCGCCTCAATTTTTTTATTTAAAACCATCAGGCTGATTTTCGAAAAAGAGGTCATACCTATTTTTGCTGTCGTTTTACTTTCGCAGTGAATTACCATTCCGCCGAGTCTTGATATAAAATCGCCAAGCTCATAGTAATCCGCATTACTGTTTGCAGTAACAAAGACCTTACTCATTTCTTTTTGAATAACTAACGCCGTAACATCATCACCCTGCGTCTGAATCCACGCTCCGTCAACACTTGTGTAATCAAGCAGTGAAATGAGTACATATATACCCTCAACGGTTGAGCCAAAGAATTCAACGAGTTGTAATGCTGTTTTATCAGTTAAGTTTTCAATAAGCTTAATCATTTGCAAACTCTCCTGCAAGACTGATTACAAGCTGTTTTACGCTTTGAATGTCCTCAAGTTTCGCAACACATGACGGCGAATGTATATATCTTGTCGGAACGGAAACAGCTATTGTCTTAACGCCTGCACCGGATTTATGAATTGCCGCCGCGTCATTACCTCCTGCAACAACTGTCTTTGTTTGACATTTTATTCCGTTGCTTTGAGCCACTTGCATAGCTTGTCTGTAAAGCTCAAAATCATAAACAGTACCCCTGTCCATATACGAAACAACTGCTCCCCCGCCGAGCTTACATACCTTTTTGCTGTCGGGCGTATCAGAAATATCGGAAGCTGTTGTACCCTCGACAACAACAGCATAATCCGGCTTAACATTATAAGCTGCCACAGCTGCACCGCGGGTACCGATTTCCTCTTGAGTTACAAAGCAAACCGTCAAATCATATTCAACCTCGGAATTGATTATTTCAAGAAGAATTGCGCAGCCCATTCTGTCATCGAGAGCCTTTGCTTTAACAAAGCCGTCACCGAATTCAAGATAATCGGAGTTAAAATAAGCTGTATCGCCGAGCGAAACATATTTTTCCGCATCTTTTTTATCCTTTGCGCCGATATCAATATACATATCATCAACGCAAGGCAATTTGTTTGCCTCTTCATTTGAAAGCTGATGAACAGCCTTTGAAGCAATTACGCCGTGAGTATTTCTGTCGCCCACGGTAACGCTTCTGCCGAATATAACTCTTTCATCAATACCGCCGACATTTGCAAATTTTAAAAATCCCTCGTCGGTAATATATGTGATTATAAAGCCAACCTCGTCCATATGAGCTGAGAGCATAACTTTATTTTTTGCCGGATGTTTACCCTTTTTTTCTGCGATAATATTACCCAGACGGTCAACTGTATATTTGCAGTCAGACGGAATGTGTTCAATTATATAATCTCTTACTGCTTTTTCTCTGCCTGATGTTCCGTTCAACAAGCACAATTCTTTAAGCATTGAGAACACCTCCGTCACAAATGTATTCAGCAAGAAGCCAGCCTGTGTTTTTGATATCGTTTACCGAAATAACCTCAACGCTTGTATGCATATAACGCAGAGGAATGGAAACAAGTCCGCTTCTGTAACCTGAGCCTGAAGTTGACATAGAATCGGCATTTGTACCTGTTCTGCCGCCCATAATTTCAAGCTGATAAGGTATTCTGTTCTCAATGGCAAGAGCTTTGAGCTTATCTGAAACTTCCTTGTCAAGTGAAGCGGCATATCCTATCATCGGGCCGTTTCCGAGAATACCGCACTTCTCTGCATTTGAATCAGGCGTTTTGGCAAAGCTTACATCAACTGCAACAAATTCCTCTGCATCTGCATTGTATGAAGCTACCTTTGCACCGCTGCCGTTTACCTCTTCACGAGTTGAAAAAACAACTGTTATCTTTCTGTCACAACCTCTTGTTTTCAGAATATCAAGCGCATATAAAATTGCCGCCATTCCGCATCGGTCGTCAAAGCCTGCAGCTGAAACTCTGTCGCCTGCAAGATAGAGGAACTGAGAATCAACCGTAATTCTGTCACCTAATTGAACACTCTTTGACGCCTGTTCATAATTCATTCCTATATCAACAAGAATTTCATCAATTTTCGGCGTTTGTCTCTCGTCGCCGTCAGCCTTAAGATGCGGAGGAGTACTTATAATAACGCCTTTGATTTCCTTTTTAGAATGTACGGTTACTTGCTGAGCACAAAGCGTTCTTTCATCAATACCGCCGCAAAAGCCGACATGTAAAAAGCCTTCGGGTGTGATTGCCGTTACAATCAAGCCTACCCTGTCTATATGTGCATCAAGTAAAATCCCTTTTCCTGTGCCGTTTATTTCACAGATCAGATTTCCAAGCTTATCCGTATATGTTTTTCCGTATTCGCATAAGTATTTTTCTGCAACTTCAACAGCCGCCTTTTCAGCACCGGGAGTACCTGTGCAAGCTGTCAAGTTTTGAAGAACATCTAAAATTTCCATAAAAGAAATGCCCCCGAATTATATTTCAATGCCGCCGACAGGTCTGATGGCAAGCACATAGCAAGAACCCTCTCCGAAAACAGCTTCCATACCCGTCTTATATTCTTCAAGCAAGCTGTTGGGAACAAATGCCTGAATTGTTCCGGCAAATCCGCCTCCGTGAACTCTCCATGCACCTTTACCTTTTAAAATTTCTTCAGACAATGCCAACGCAACCGAAACAGGCTGAACATCTGTCTGTTTTGCGGCAAATACATTCTGATTGTATTTATATGAAGAGTCGCCGCTTTCGATAATATACTTTTTGA
>CAMFTS010000108.1 GCA_945988915.1 uncultured Clostridia bacterium | reverse complement strand
AGATTCCTCTACGTCTCGTGGGCTCGGAGATGTGTATAAGAGACAGAACTTATGATAATATATATGCGTGTGAAAAAGTAACATTATTGTTAATTCGAAAAAATGTAAGATAAGAGGATAATATGGAATATAAAGTCTTTAAACATAAGATATATATCGACGGGGCTTTTACATACAGTTACGGTATCTTTGTTACAAATAACAACATAATCATAGACAAGTATTATGATGTTTCACTTGAAAAGCAAAAAGTTCAAACGCTTGTAAACAACCTGAACAAATATGAAGTTGAGCCGATTCATGTTAAAGATATAATTTATGATTTTTATGCTGACAACTATTGAAATTCCGTAAAAAATACAGTAAAATAAGCACAGTAGGGGAAAAGATCCGATTGTTTGCTGAAAAAATAAAAAAACACTTGCATTTTCATTCAGAATGTGATATGATACTTGAGCATTTCGGCGCTTGCACTTGTGCAAACGGCAGTTAATGGCAACATTAAAGCGAGTGGTCCTCTGCATATGTATTTTATGGTATGAACGCTTGAAAACAAATTTGGAGGTTCATTATGGACGCATTAAAAGTAATTGCTCAGGGCATGGAAAAAGAAGACAAGCCTGTCATTGAAATCGGTGATGTAGTTAAGGTTCATGTTAAAATCCGTGAAGGCTCAAACGAAAGAATTCAGGTTTTTGAAGGCACAGTAATCGCTCGCAAGGGCAGTGGTGTTTCAGAAACATTTACAGTTCGCCGTGTTTCATACGGTGTCGGCGTTGAAAGAGTTTTCCCTGTAAACTCACCTAACGTTGCAAAAGTTGAACATGTAAGAAGCGGTAAGGTTCGCCGCAGCAAGCTTTATTACCTTCGCGACAGAGTTGGTAAGGCTGCAAAAGTTAAAGAGAGAATTAAATAATTTAACTTTAAAGAGAGAACGGTTTTTAACCGTTCTTTTTTTATGCAACGATAACAATTCAGCGCACGAAAACAGCATTATTTTTATCTTAAAAAAATACAAAAAATCTTTGCATTTTAGTAATAAATGTAGTATTATATAAAATACAATAGGGAAGGTGTGCAAATTGAGAAAAACAGAAGATATCAGAATATATTTTGATGAAATAGAAAATACTTATTCGGAGAACTCCAAGTCATGGCAATTTATTTACGGATGGCTTGATTCCATAGTTTATGCTTTGGTAATAATTCTAATTGTATTCACTGTTCTCTTCAGGGTGGTGGGCGTCAACGGAGAGTCAATGAAACCGACCTTGAACAACGGTGATTGGTTAGTTGTTAAAGCAATAAATACGGCTTATAAGCCGGGCGATATTGTGGTTGTAACTCAGCCGAATCCACTTAACGAACCCCTCATCAAGAGAGTTATCGCCGTTGAGGGAGATACTGTTGACATTGATATAGTAGAGGGTACGGTAAGCGTTAACGGCAATGTTATAAACGAGCCTTATATCCTTGAACCTACTCAGAGAAGATTTGACGTTGCTTTCCCCGTAACGGTTCCTGAGGGTTGTGTGTTCGTAATGGGCGACAACCGTAACAATTCCTTGGACAGCCGTTATTCCGCAATCGGCTTTATTGATACAAGATATATTCTCGGTACCGCAGAATTCAGATTTTATCCGCTTGGTGATTGGAAGTTAGACAAATAATGAAAGAAAAAATAGTTTATGCAGTTTATGACTTTGCGTCAATAATTATGACATCTGTGATTGCTGTTGCCGCAATTTTTACCTTTTGCTTTAAGATTTCAACGGTTAACGGCAGTTCAATGAATAACACGCTCCATAATTCAGACCGCTTGCTTATTACTGCAAGAGATTTCAGTGTTGATTACGGCGATATAGTTATCATTTCACAGCCTAACGCATATAATGAAGTTCTTGTTAAAAGAGTAATTGCAACCGGCGGACAGACAATAGACATCAATATCGGCAAAGGAACGGTCACGGTTGACGGCAAAGTTCTTGACGAACCGTACATCAAAGAGAGAATGACAGTTCTCGGCGACGGCTTTACATATCCTGTAACGGTTCCCGAAGGATTTGTGTTTGTTATGGGAGATAACAGAAACGCTTCCGGTGACAGCCGGTTTTCAGCGGTCGGCTTAATTGATGAAAGATATATTGTAGGCGAGGCTTTTTACAGAATAGGAGATACAGACTTGCTTACTTTGGAGAAATAAAATGAGCGATTCAATTAAACAGAGCGTCCAGTGGTTTCCGGGTCATATGGCTAAGACAAGAAGACTTATAAAAGAAAGTCTTCCTTTGGTTGATGCAGTAACTGAAATTCTTGATGCAAGAATGCCTGTCTCAAGTCAGAATCCCGAACTTCACGAGCTTATCGGAAACAAGCCTTTAATAGTGCTTCTGAATAAGTGTGACGTTGCAGATGAAAATGCCACAAAAGAGTGGATTAATTATTTTAAAAACAGGGCTGTTGCCGTTCTTGCAGTTGACTGTAAAAGCGGAAACGGTCTTAATAAATATATACCGACTTTAAGAGAGGTATTAAAAGATAAAATTGCTTCAAACGAAGCAAAAGGAATGGCAGGCAAGCCTCTTCGCATTATGGTTGTCGGTATTCCGAATACGGGAAAATCTTCATTTATAAATAAAATGGCAGGTAGAAACAGAGCAAAGGTAGCAGACAAAGCAGGGGTTACAAGACAAAATCAATGGTTTGTAATTGATAACGGGATTGAACTGCTTGATACTCCGGGTGTTCTTTGGCCGAAATTCGACGATGCAAAAATCGGTGACAGACTTGCATTTATAGGCTCTGTAAAAGATGAGGTATTTGATAATGAAACTCTTGCCGTCAGATTACTTGAGGTACTTGTACGCGATTATCCCGACAGATTAACAGACAGATATAAAATTACGGATTTTCAAGAGCTTGAAGCTTACGAGGTGCTTGAGCTTATAGGCAAAAAGAGAGGTATGATGATGCGCGGCGGCGAGGTTGATACGCTTCGGGCAGCCGTTATGCTTCTTGATGAATACAGAGGCGGAAAGCTCGGTAAAATTACTCTTGATACAGTCGGTGAATTCGATGGTTAATTTTGATATAGAAAATGAATACGCTCAAAAAGGCTTCAAAGCAATTTGCGGTGTTGACGAAGCCGGCAGAGGACCGCTTGCAGGACCTGTTTATGCGGCAGCAGTCATTCTGCCTCTCGACTGTGATATTCCCGGCCTTAATGACTCTAAGAAGCTGTCAGAGAAAAAGAGAGAACAGCTTTTCGATATTGTAAAGGAAAAAGCATTAGCTTACGGGATAGGTATTGCAAGTGAAAAAGAGATTGATGAGATAAATATTCTTCAGGCAACTTTTCTTGCAATGAGAAGAGCAGTAGCTTCTCTTGAAATAAAACCTGATTTTGTAATGATAGACGGCAACCGAAAGCCAAATACGGGAATTGACGAAATAACGGTAGTTAAAGGTGACGCGAAGAGTATGTCCATTGCCGCCGCCTCTGTGCTTGCCAAGGTCAGCCGTGACAGATTCATGCTTGAAATGGCTGAGAAATATCCCGAATATGAATTTGAAAAACATAAGGGATACGGTACAAAACTCCATTATGAGAAGTTAGCAGAGTTCGGTCCGTCGGAAATTCACAGAAGAACATTCATTAAGAAAATTATCG
>CAMFTS010000107.1 GCA_945988915.1 uncultured Clostridia bacterium | reverse complement strand
CCGATATATTTATCTTCATTCGGTACACCTAAAAGCCTATGCTTTGCACCGGTTGCTATAATAACAGCTTTGCCCTCATGCTCACCGGAATCTGTTACAACAGTTTTTGAATTACCGTTGTCTATGATTTTTGTGACCTCTTCGAGTTCAAATTCCGCACCCTGTGCAAGAACCTGTTCAAAAAGATGATTAGCAAGTGCCGTTCCGCTTATTTCCTGAAATCCCGGATAATTCTCTATCTTAGGAGAAAAAGTCATCTGACCTCCGAAGTTTTCCTTTTCAAGAAGTAATATTCTTTTATTTGCCCTTAAAGCATACAAGGCCGCCGTTAAACCGGCAGGCCCTGCGCCTATGATTATAATATCATACATTTTTATGCCTCAGTATATTTTTTAATATTTGAGAGATTTACAATTTTTTCTGTTGTTCCTGCATTTCTTACAACAAGTGTAGGTGCCTGTTTAAGACCTAATTCTGTTGCAAGCTCGGGATTGTCCTCAACATAAATCTTTGTATATTTGATTCCGGCTCTGTCAAGCAATGATGCAGCTGCCATACAGTTAGGACAAGTCTTTGTTGCGAAAAGAAGAGTTTCATTACTCATAGCAAGCGGTGATTCTTTCTTACATTCTTCGCAAGATTCATTTTTGATTTCCGACTTTACCTCTGTCTTATTAAGAACATCATAAACAAGTCTGTCCTTGTATTCCTGAGCCTTACCGTCATTCCAGTTCTGAACCGGACGGTAATAGCCTGTAATACGGCTGTAAACTTCTGCTTTTTCGCCACATTCGGGGCAAGTAAAGTGCTCGCCTACAAGATATCCGTGATTCTTACAAATTGAATATGTCGGTGACATTGTGTAATAAGGAAGCTTGTGATTTTCTGCAATCTTTCTGACAAGGTCTGCTGCTGACTTCCAGGTCGGAAGCTTTTCACCGAGGAAAGCGTGGAAAACAGTTCCCGATGTGTAAAGAGTCTGGATATTATCCTGAATTGAAAGTGCATCAAAAATGTCGTCAGTGTATCCGACAGGAAGATTTGAAGAGTTTGTATAGTAAGGTGTACCGTTCTCATTTGCAGTAATTATATCAGGGAATCTCTTAAGGTCATGCTTTGCAAGTCTGTAAGAGGTTGATTCTGCAGGAGTTGCTTCAAGGTTGTAAAGGTCTCCGTACATTTCCTGATAATCAGAAAGGCGTTCTCTCATATGATTAAGAGTTTTAATTGTGAAGTCCTGTGTTTCCTTATGAGTCATATCGGCACGAAGCCATTTTGCATTAAGTCCTGCTTCGTTCATACCGAGAAGACCGATTGTTGAGAAGTGGTTGTTAAATGTGCCGAGATATCTCTTTGTGTAAGGATAAAGGCCTTCATCAAGAAGCTTTGTGATAATTGTTCTCTTAACCTTAAGTGAACGGGCTGCAATATCCATCATATGGTCAAGGCGTTTGAAGAATTCTTCTTCATTAGCTGAAAGATAAGCAAGTCGCGGCATATTGATTGTTACAACGCCGACTGAACCTGTTGATTCGCCTGAACCGAAGAAGCCGCCTGACTTTTTGCGAAGCTCACGAAGATCAAGACGAAGACGGCAGCACATTGAACGGACATCTGACGGTTCCATATCTGAATTGATATAGTTTGAGAAGTACGGTGTGCCGTATTTTGCAGTCATTTCAAAGAGAAGCTTATTGTTTTCTGTTTCTGACCAGTCAAAGTCACGGGTGATTGAATATGTCGGAATAGGATACTGGAAGCCTCTGCCGTTAGCGTCGCCTTCAATCATAATTTCGATGAAAGCTTTGTTGACCATATCCATTTCTTTTTTACAGTCTTTATACTTGAAGTCCATTTCCTTGCCGCCGACAATAGCGTTGAGTTCTGCAAGGTCGTTCGGCACTGTCCAGTCAAGAGTTACATTGGTAAACGGTGCCTGTGTGCCCCATCTTGACGGAGTGTTTACGCCGTAGATGAATGACTGAATGCACTGCTTAACTTCTTTATATGAAAGGTTGTCTGCCTTTACAAAAGGAGCAAGATAAGTATCAAATGATGAGAAAGCCTGAGCGCCTGCCCATTCATTCTGCATAATTCCGAGGAAGTTAACCATCTGGTTGCAGAGTGTTGAAAGATGTGATGCAGGAGCTGAAGTGATTTTGCCGGGAATACCGCCTAAGCCCTCTTTGATAAGCTGTTTCAATGACCAACCTGCGCAATAGCCTGTGAGCATTGAAAGGTCGTGAATATGAATGTCAGCATTCTTATGAGCCTGAGCGATTTCATCGTCGTAAATCTCTGAAAGCCAATAGTTTGCGGTAATCGCACCTGAGTTTGAAAGGATAAGACCGCCTACTGAATAAGTAACGGTTGAATTTTCCTTAACTCGCCAGTCGGTTACATTGACATAGCTGTTAACAATTTCCTTGTAGTCAAGAATTGTTGACTTCATATTTCTGAGCTTTTCACGCTGGCGTCTGTAAAGGATATATGCCTTTGCAACATCTGCATAACCGGCTTTAATGAGAACATCTTCTACCGAGTCCTGAATATCTTCAACTGCAATAAGATTGTTAGCAACCTTTGATTCAAAGTCTGCCGTAACCTTAAGTGCAAGCAAATCAATTACGCTTGGATGATATTGCTTTTCACAAGCATCAAAAGCTTTAGAAATGGCAACATTGATTTTTGATAAGTCAAAATCTGCAACTGAATTATCTCTTTTAACTACCTGATACATTTTCTTACCTCGCTTTATTTAAAATCAGTAATATTTTTTCCTTTGCCAAATGCGACATTGGTTATATATTACACCCTATATATTGTGTTGTCAACAGCAAAACAGCAAAAAATCACAAAATATTGTGTTAAATATTTCAAGCCAACACAATATTTTGTGATAATTAACGATAATAATGCTATATTTTTGTGCAATTTTGCCGTTGACAGATTATTCTGTGATAAGTAGTAACACTATATATTGTGTTACACCCCTCTAAGCTCAACACAGGGAATTTTTTCCGAAACGACATTTTTTATTTTTTCCATCGTTTCCCTGTCATAAGCGGTCATTCCGTCAGAAATGATGTCTCCCGAATCTACAAACTGCTGAAGATAATATCTTTCACAGCCCTCAAGCCATTTTGCAATTTCTTCAAAATCTTTTATTTCGTGTAATTCTTTTACAACAGTAGTTCTGAATTCATAATCAACTCTGCCCTGCTTTAACAACTCGACAGTCTTTTTTATGGGTGTAACATCAAAATCAGGCACACCCGTAACAAGAGAATACTTTTCGGGCGAAGATTTAATATCAACAGCTACATAATCGACAAGTCCCTCGTCTATCAATTCTTCAAGCTTTTCCGGATAGCATCCGTTTGTATCAAGCTTAACAAGAAATCCGTAGTCTTTTACGGTTTTAATGAATTCCTTTAAGTCCTTTTGAAGCATCGGTTCGCCGCCTGTAATAGCAACTCCGTCCAATACGCCCTTTCTTTTTTCAAGGAATGATTTTATTTCATCAATGCTGATGTGTTCGTTTGTCTGCGACACAACGAGCGAAGCGTTGTGACAAAACGGACAGCGAAAATTACATCCGTGAGTAAAAATTGTGCAAGCTATTTTTTCAGGAAAGTCAAGCAAAGTAAGCTTTTGAAGTCCGTCTATAATCATTT
>CAMFTS010000106.1 GCA_945988915.1 uncultured Clostridia bacterium | reverse complement strand
CAAAAATTACACTTTCCGATGTTGCTTATGTTAATCAGCTCGGCGGCGTTATTAAGCTTATCGGCAGAGCAAAACGGGTTCCGGGAAGAAAGATTGCCGCTCTTGTCAGTCCGTGCGTTGTAATGTCTCACAGTCAGCTTGCAAATGTCAGTGATGTTTTTAATGCAATTCTTGTTCGCGGCGACGCAATCGGTGATGTTGTGTTCTACGGCAGAGGCGCAGGTAAGCTTCCGACTGCAAGCGCTGTTGTTGCTGATGTAATTGACTGTGCAAAGCATTCAGCCCGTAAGAAGTTATTCGGTTGGGGCGAAAGCGAGCCGAATTATGTGATCGACTATAAACAGCTTGAAACTGCACTTTATGTTCGCGTACAGACTGAAGATGCAGAAAACGCTATTGAACAAATCAAAGCTGTTTTTTGTGATGTAAACATTCTTCGCCGTGATGATGCACCGGCAAATGAATTTGCTTTTGTCACAGGTGTTGAAACAGAAGCTGTTCTGACTGAAAAACTCGATAATCTTAAAAATATTAATATCTGCTCTGTCATCAGAGTAACTGATTATTAATTACAAACATTAATATCGGAGGTAAAATATGTCTTTAATTGTTCAGAAATTCGGCGGAAGTTCAGTTGCTAACGCTGAAAGAGTTATGAATGTTGCAAGCATTATAACAGACACATACCGTCAAGGTAATGATGTTGTTGTTGTCGTTTCTGCTCAGGGCGACACAACAGACGATTTAATTGAAAAAGCTTATGAAATTAACGATAAGCCGTCTAAACGCGAAATGGATATGCTCTTAACTTCGGGTGAACAGATTTCAATCGCGCTTTTGGCAATGGCAATCGAGAAATTGGGCTGTCCCGTAATATCACTTCTCGGTTGGCAGGCAGGCTTCAATACAAGCTCGGCATACGGTCAGGCAAGAATTAAAACCATTAAAACAGACCGTCTAAAAGCAGAACTTGACCATCATAACATAGTAGTTGTTGCCGGTTTCCAGGGCATTAACAAATATGATGATCTCACAACGCTCGGCAGAGGCGGCAGTGATACAAGCGCAGTTGCAATCGCAGCAGCATTACATGCAGACCGTTGTCAGATTTTCACTGATGTTGAGGGCGTTTTCACAGCTGATCCGAGAAAAGTTGAAAATGCAATTAAGCTTCAGGAAATCACTTATGACGAAATGCTTGAGCTCGCAACACTCGGCGCTCAGGTTCTTAATAACCGTTCAGTTGAAATGGCAAAAAAATACAATGTTGAAGTTGAGGTTCTCTCATCTCTTAAGAGAGTACCCGGCACGATCGTTAAGGAGGTCGCAAAAATGGAAAAAATGCTTGTTAGAGGTGTAACAAAAGATACAGATGTAGCCCGTATTTCAGTAACAAATATTTCTAATACCCCGGGTATTGCATTCAAGCTTTTCTCAAAGCTTGCACAGAAAAAGATAAATGTTGACATTATTCTTCAGTCAATCGGCAGAGACGGCAAAAAGGATATAACATTCACTGTATCAAAAGACAATGCCGATACAGCTATTGATGCGATTAAAAATACATTTGATATCGAGGACAAAGACATTGTATGTGATACAAATGTTGCTAAAATTTCGGTTGTCGGTGCAGGTATGGAGTCGCATCCGGGCACAGCTTCAAAGATGTTTGAAGCGCTCTTTGAAAATGATATCAATATCGATATGATTTCAACAAGCGAGATTAAGATTTCAGTTCTTATCGAAGCAAAAGATGCTGACCGTGCAGTTTCAGCTGTTCACAGAGCATTCTTTCAGGACTGATACTTAAAATTAAATCAAAACATAATTAAACACGCTGAAGGAAATCTTCAGCGTGTTTTTCATCTTTTCTTATAATTACTCTTCGACTAAATAATACCGGCTCCAATAATCTACCAACGAATTGAATTCTTCACCCTTAAGAGCCTTTAAGCAATCCGATTTATACTTTGAAAACAAATCAAGCTCCTGAGAATTTATATCATTTCTCTGAACCGCAAATATGTAATCTCCTATGACAAAACTGCCTGCCTTATCGTTTCCGAGTTTCATAACATTTTCAAAGAATCCCTCGGGATAATCAGTACTGTCCTTACTGATAACAACGGTTTCATTAGTAATAATTGTATTTTCACCATATGATGCAACAACCTCAAGGCTTGCTTTACCCTCATTTATTTCATCTGCCATTTGATTGAATGTTTCTGTAATCTTTTTTCTTTCAGCCTCAGGCAGTGAAACGGTATTGTTGTCATCGTCAACCGTTGTCAAGAAGCCCGTAACAGCCCTGAATGCAACAAAGTTCTTGTTAAAATACTCTTTTAATTCTTTTTCGGAAACAGGAGCGTCACCGTCAGCGGAATAATAATATTCCATCAATCTTTCGCGATAGCTCTCATTCAGTTTAATCTGATAATAATCCTGCTTACTGACACCAATGCTCTCATAGTATTTTGAAAAATACTGCCAATAAACATTAACATCTTCGGAAACCTTGTTTTTTTCGGCAACCGAAAGAGTAAGCTGTCTTGAATTAAACTCTGAATTTACGGCAACATAATGCGCAATCAAATCATAAGCGGCATCTTTTATTTCAGACTCGCTCATATTCTGATTTTCATTCTCGGCGCAGTCAAAAAAATAAGTATATATGCCTTTTCCTATCTTTGTACCGTTAACGGTTACAGGAGCATTTTTTGAACACGAACAAAAAGACAATGTAATTGACAGTATGAGCAGAATCGGTATTATTCTGTTTTTCATATAATCTCACCTTGCCTTACTCGTCATTATTTTTCTAAAAACATAAAAGAAAAAGTACCCTTACCGCAGTGTGAAGTAATAGTGCAGCCTGCTTTGGCAACAATTATTTCTTTAAAAGGTATTTCTTTTAAAATCTGCTTCTTTGCTGCAAGTATCTGCTCGTCTGAAACGCCGTCAGTACTTACAATTACTGCAAAATCCGTATCCGTTTTACTTTTGTTTTCTGCAATCAAATCACGGATATACTGTGAAATACAGTTATCAAACTTACCTCTGTATTTCTTATCAACTACAAGTTTTCCCTCTTCATCAGCAACTATTGACGGTTTAATTCCGAGGATATTTGCTCCGAAGGTTGCCACGCCTGAGCATCTTCCTCCCTTGTGAAGAAACTCCAAATTACTGATTATGAAGGATGTTTTAATTTTACTTACAAGCTTTTCGCTCTCTTGAGCAATTTCTTGAGCCTGCATTCCGTTTACGGACATACCGAAAGCTTTGAGCATTATCAAAGCCATACCGGTCGAAAGACTTTTTGAATCAATGACATAAACATTTTCAAAGCTCTGAGCCGCAATAACGGCATTCTGATAAGAAGATGAAATACCGCTTGATAAGCTGAAATGAACTACTGCTTCACCGTTTTTTGTCAGTTTCTCAAAGAAAGAAGTATATTCTGAAATTGAAACTGCAGATGTTTTCGGTAAAACTTTGTTTTGCGAATAATAATTATAAATATCGTCTGTTGATACATTAATGCCGTCCTCAAAGCAATCATCGCCTAAAATCACATGAAGCGGTACTGTTTTAAATCCATATGTTTTACATAAAGACTCAGGCAAATCTGCCGGACTGTCAGTTGTTATTCTTACGCGCATCGGTATAATCCCTTAGCAACCTTTCCTTTAACAATTCATTTTCTTCTGCAAGTCTTGC
>CAMFTS010000105.1 GCA_945988915.1 uncultured Clostridia bacterium | reverse complement strand
GAGTATTTTGGAAGCATGGTTTTTGATGACAGAGTTATGAAAGCTACACTTGCAGCTGATGTTTATAATTCATTGAAAAAGACAATCGATGAAGGCGCTCAACTTGATTTGGGAGTCGCAAATGCAGTTGCTAATGCTATGAAAGAATGGGCAGTAGCTAACGGTGCAACACATTATACACATTGGTTTCAGCCATTGACGGGAATCACTGCTGAAAAGCACGACAGTTTTATTTCCCCTTCGCCGGACGGCGGTGTAATTATGGAGTTTTCGGGAAAAGAGCTTATCAAAGGTGAACCTGATGCTTCTTCATTTCCGTCAGGGGGTCTTCGTGCAACCTTTGAAGCAAGAGGATACACGGCATGGGACCCTACATCTTATGCATTTATAAAAGGTAAAACATTGTGTATTCCTACAGCTTTCTGTTCATACAGCGGTGAAGTTCTTGATAAAAAGACTCCGCTTTTGAGATCTATGGAAGCACTTAATACTCAGGCATTGAGAATCCTTAAGTTGTTCGGTAAAGACGATGTTAAATGCGTAAGAACTTCAGTCGGTCCTGAGCAGGAGTATTTCCTCATAACAAAAGAAATGTTCGACAAACGCCCGGATCTAAGATTTACGGGAAGGACACTTTTCGGTGCAAAGCCTCCTAAAGGGCAAGAAATGGATGACCATTATTTCGGTGTTGTTAAGCCGAAAGTCGCTGAATATATGGAAGACCTCAACGACGAACTTTGGAAACTCGGAATTCTTGCAAAAACTGAGCACAATGAGGTTGCTCCTGCACAGCACGAATTAGCCCCGATTTACACAACTACAAATATAGCAACGGATCACAACCAGATAACAATGGAAATTATGCAAAAGGTTGCAGCAAAACATGGCTTGGTTTGTCTTCTTCATGAGAAACCTTTTGCAGGCGTAAACGGCAGCGGTAAGCACAATAACTGGTCAATCGCTACCGATACAGGAATAAATCTTCTCTCACCCGGAGAAACTCCTTACGAAAATGCACAGTTCTTATTATTCCTTTGCGCTGTAATCAAAGCAGTTGACGATTATCAGGACCTTTTAAGAATTTCAGTTGCTACTGCAGGAAACGACCACAGACTCGGTGCAAACGAAGCACCTCCCGCTGTTGTTTCAATGTTCCTCGGAGATGAATTGAATGCAGTATTAAAGGCAATCGAAACCGATACGCCTTATGAGGGTGCAAAGAAAACTCAGATGAAGCTCGGCGTTGATGTTTTGCCGAAGTTCAACAGAGATACAACAGACAGAAACAGAACATCACCGTTTGCATTTACAGGTAATAAATTTGAATTCCGTATGCTCGGTTCTTCAAACAGTATTGCTTGCGCAAACATAATGCTTAACTCGGCAGTTGCGGAAAGCCTTAAGATTTATGCTGACAGACTTGAAAAGGCTGACAACTTTGAAGAAGAACTTCATAATATGATTCGAAAAACAATCAAGGACCATAAAAAGATTATCTTTAACGGCAACGGATATGACGATGCTTGGATTAAAGAGGCAACGGAGAACAGAGGGCTTCTGAACTATCGTACAACGCCCGATGCAATTCCTCATTTGCTTGACAAGAAAAATGCCGATATGCTTATTTCTCACAAGGTATTCACCGAAAGAGAGCTTCATTCCCGTTATGAAATAACTCTTGAAAACTATTGCAAGACGGTTATCATTGAGGCTAACACTATGGTCGATATGGCAAAGACTGAGATTTCACCTGCAATAGCTGAATACACAGCAGTTTTAGCAAAGGGCGTAAAAAACAAAAAACTCGCAAATGAAGATATTTCTTGCGGATACGAAACAGAGATTATTAAAAAGCTGTCAATACTTAACGACAGCATTGCAATTAAAACAGCAGAGCTTGAAGATGCAATTATTAAGCTTGAAGATATTGATAATGTTGAAGAAGAAGGATATGCAATTCGCGATACGGTGCTTGTAAAAATGAGCGAACTTCGTTCTTTCTGCGATCAGGCTGAAACATTGACCGCTAAAAAATATTGGCCGTATCCGTCATACGCAGATCTGCTCTTCTCAGTAAAATGATTTGAGGGTACTTTATGGATAATGACAATAATAATCAAAATATTAAAAATTCGTATTTTTACATAAACAGTCCAAGGTTAATTCTGAATTTACCTGAATACAATGAGCTGTATAAAAGGGCATTTTTTATGCACTGCGAAGGCTCAAGCGAATATTGTGAAAATACAACGACATACGATTAATAATAGTTAAAAGCGTTTGAGAAAAGAGAAGTAACAAAGGAACTTGCTCACAGAGAGTACGGACAGGTGAGAGCGTACAGTAAAGCCTTTGTGAATAACACTTTTCGAGCTGCGAGTTGAAAGATATTTTCAAGTAGGCGAGCCGTAACCGAGCGTAAATCGGAAAAATCTTTTTAGAGATTTGAGTAAAAAAATAGGTGGCACAGCGAGAACAGCACTTGCCCTATTGAATGCTGATTACTTACATTAAAGGAGAAATCATTATGTGTTCAATTATGGGTTACTGTGACAGTTGTGTCACTTTTAGTGCGTTTAAAGAGGGTTTTGAAAAAACTGTTTCAAGAGGGCCTGACGACAGCAGAATCATTGATACCGGTAAAGGTCTTCTCGGATTTCACAGACTTGCAATTATGGGGCTTACCGATGAGGGTATGCAACCTTTTGAATTTGAGGGCAGCTATGTAGTATGCAACGGCGAAATCTACGGCTTTCACAAGATGAAGCAAGAACTTATTGAAAAAGGATATTCGTTTGTAAGCGACTCTGACTGCGAAATACTTTTGCCTCTTTATAAGGAATACGGAACGGATATGTTCAAAATGTTAGATGCAGAATACGCACTTATCATTTTTGACGGCAAAGAGGGAAAATATATCGCCGCAAGAGATCCAATAGGTATTCGTCCGCTTTATTACGGATATGATGATAAGGGCTCAATCGTATTTGCATCTGAGGCAAAAAACCTTGTTAAGCTTGTTAAAAAGGTTATGCCTTTCCCGCCCGGACACTATTACAAAGACGGCGAATTCATTTGTTACTGCGATATTACAGCCGTTGATACAGTCTGCAACGATGATCTGGAAACGGTTTGTCATAACATACATAAAAAGCTTGTTGCAGGTATTGATAAGCGTTTGATTTCAGATGCGAAGGTCGGTTTTCTTCTTTCAGGCGGTCTTGATTCATCACTTGTATGTGCAGTTGCGGCAAGAAGCTCCGAAGAGCCTATCAAGACTTTTGCAATCGGTATGAGTGAAGATGCAATCGACTTGAAATATGCAAAGCAGGTTGCTGATTACATAGGCAGTGAGCATACAGAGGTAATTATTACAAAAGAGGATGTTCTGGAAAGTCTTGAAACGGTTATTGCACTTCTCGGTACCTATGATATAACAACTGTCAGAGCAAGTATGGGAATGTATCTTGTCTGCAAATATATCCACGAAAATACGGATATCAGAGTTTTGTTGACAGGTGAAATTTCAGACGAGCTTTTCGGTTATAAATATACCGATTTTGCACCGAGCGCAGAGGCTTTCCAAAAAGAAGCACAGAAGAGAGTTCACGAGCTTCATATGTACGATGTTCTTCGCGCAGACAGATGCATTTCTGTAAACTCTCTTGAGGCAAGAGTTCCTTTCGGTGATTTGGATTTCGTTAAGTATGTAATGTCGGTAAATCCCGAAATGAAGCTGAACAAATACGG
>CAMFTS010000104.1 GCA_945988915.1 uncultured Clostridia bacterium | reverse complement strand
ATTACACATATGCCTTGTCATAAAATTGTTTCGCTCGGTATGTCTCAGGTGCCTGAGGGAAGACGCGTTTTCCAGGAATTATCTGTTTATGAAAATCTTCTTATGGGTGCCTATATACAGAAAGATAAAAAAGCTATTAAAGAGGATATCGTAAAAATTTACGAGCGTTTTCCGAGATTGGGCGAACGAAAAAATCAAATTGCCGGAACGCTGTCAGGCGGAGAACAGCAGATGCTTGCTATGGGCAGAGCATTGATGAGTCATCCTAAGCTTTTGATGCTTGACGAGCCTTCTATGGGGCTTTCTCCGTTGCTCGTTGATGAAGTATTCCAAATTGTCAAGGACTTGAACAAAGAGGGAACAACAATTCTTTTGGTTGAGCAAAATGCCGGTAAATCACTTGCTATTTCCGACAGAGCGTATGTTCTTGAAAACGGAAAAATAGTTCTTTCCGGAACAGGTAAAGAGCTTCTTTCAAGCGAAGAAGTTAAGAAAGCTTATCTTGGCGGTTAATTTTACATTTTGAGTTGAGCTTTTTATTCTTAATAATTTTTGAAAGGTGATAAAAATGGTTTATCCTATTACAGTAGCAGGAGTTAAAAGAGAGCTCCCGATTTGCAATCTTAATGAAAACTTAAGTATAGCAGCATTTGTTATTTTCGGTGATGTTGAGCTTACCTGTGCATGCGCAGGCGCTTTGCTGGAAAAAGCTCCTGAATTTGACTATATGGTTGCTCCCGAAGCAAAAGCAATTCCTCTTATTCATGAAATGGCAAGACAGAGCGGCAGAAATGAATATTTCCTTGTTCGTAAAAAGAAAAAAGCTTATATGAACGGAGTTTTTGAAACTGTTGATAAATCAATTACAACAGAGGGAGAGCAGATGCTCTATATGGACGGCGCCGATGCTGCGAAAATGAAAGGTAAAAGAATACTTGTTCTTGACGATGTTATTTCAACAGGCGGTTCTATTGCGTCGGTTGAAAATCTTGTAGAGCAGGCAGGCGGTATTGTCGTAGGCAGAATGGCTATTCTTGCCGAGGGCGATGCAGCAAAAAGAGATGATATTATTTTCCTCGAGCCGCTTCCGCTTTTTAATGCTGACGGTACAGTTAAATAATTCTTACATAACTAAAGGCAATGTACAGCAATTTGTACATTGCCATATTTTTTATCTTGACACCGAACAAATGTTCGGTTAAAATGTGAGTACTCTTAAAAATACGGAAGTGATTTTTACGGATAGGGTAATTTTACATTGTGATTTAAATAATTTTTACGCGTCTGTCGAAACAGTTTTAAATCCTGCGCTGAAAGGCAAAGCTATTGCGGTTTGCGGCAGAACGGAGGACAGGCACGGAATAGTTCTTGCCAAGTCCGAAAAGGCAAAAAGATATAATATAAGGACGGGAGATGTGGTTTGGGAAGCAAAGAAAAAGTGCAAGGAATTGATTGTTCTTGAGCCTAATTTTGATGAATATGTTAAGTACGGAAAGGCTGTTCGGCAAATTTATTATAATTATACCGATTTGATAGAACCTTTCGGACTCGATGAGTGTTGGCTTGATGTTACGGACAGCGATAAAATATTCGGATCCGATTATGAAACGGCATATAAAATTAAAGAACAGGTAAAAAAAGAAATAGGATTAACCCTTTCGATAGGTGTTTCATTTAATAAAGTTTTTGCAAAGCTCGGAAGCGATTTGAAAAAACCGGACGGAATAACAATAATCAGAAAAGATAGTTTTAAAGAGAAAATATGGAATTTACCCGCGTCGGATATGCTGTGGGTCGGCAGAAGCACGGAAAAGGTTTTGAAAAAATACGGAATTAAAACCATAGGCGACATTGCAAATACGAGTCCCGAAATATTAGTTTCATTTTTCGGAAAAAACGGATATTCTCTTTGGAAATGCGCAAACGGTTATGAAAATTCCGCTGTTTCTTCATTCGGAGATATGCCCGAAGTAAAAAGCATAGGCAGGGGATGTACTCTTGTTTCGGATTTGGAAACGGACGAAGAGGTATGGAGAGTATTATTAACTCTTTCTCACAGTGTATCAAAGCATTTAAGAGAGGAAGAACTTATGGCGTCCGGAGTACAGATAACCGTAAAAAGCAATGATTTACAATCTGTTCAGTTTCAGAAAAAACTATGCTTTGCTACACAAAATGCAAGAGAAATTGCCGACTGTGCTTATGAATTATATCTTGAACGCTACGACAAAGAATTACCTGTAAGAGCACTTACGGTAAGAGCAATAGATTTATTGTCGTTTAACACAGCGCAACAGCTTAATATCTTTTTTGATATAAATAAGCATTTGCGGCACGAAATAATAGAGAAAACCGTGATTGAATTAAATAAAAAATACGGTAAACATACAGTTATAGAAGCAACTTTGTTAAATAACACTAAAATTCCGACAGATAAAACAGACGAGGTACTGCTTCCGTCTGCAAGGTTCCGATAAAAAATAAGACCTGAGAAAATGAATTCTCAGATCCTGTAAATTTAACAATATAAATCAAGCTTTTATCTCAGTTGTTTTCCAAACAAATTTTAAAAGCAATTTCTTCGAGCTGTTCAATGCTTTCAAGCATTCCTGCCTGTCTTCTGAATTCAGCGCCGCCGCGAATTCCTTTCATATACCAAGCTGCATGCTTTCGAGCTTCCCTTATACCTACTCTTTCACCCTTGTATTCGCAAATCATTTTTATATGCTTAACCATAACTCTCATTCTTTCTGAAACGGGAGGCTCGGGGATGATTCTTCCCTCACTCATATAAGCATTGATTTGCTGAAAAACCCACGGTCTGCCGAGAGCTCCTCTGCCGACAAGCAAGAAATCACAGTTAGTATTTTCAAACATTAAAGCGGCGCTTTGACCGTCGGTAATATCACCGTTTCCTATTACCGGAATCGAAAGCCTTTCTTTCACCTCTCTGATTATATCGACATTAACGGGAGGTGCATACATTTGCTGACGGGTTCTTCCGTGAACGGTAACAGCTTTTGCTCCCGCGTTTTCGGCGCGAACAGCCATATCCAAAGCATTGATACTGTCAGAATCCCAGCCTGAACGCATCTTAACCGTTACGGGCAAAACGGTTGCAGAAGAAACAGCTTTAACTATTTCCTGTGCTGTTTCGGGATTTTTCATAAGCGAAGCACCGCCGCCGTTCCCTGCAATCTTAGGTGCGGGACAGCCCATATTTATATCAATAAAATCAGGATTGACATCGAGTACAGCGTCAATACTTTTCGCCATTATTTCGGGATCGCTTCCAAAAATCTGCACACCTGCCGGGCGTTCCGCATCGTTTAATTTCATAAGCTCTTTGGACTTCCTGTCTCCCATGGTAACGCCTTTTGAGCTGATCATTTCCGAAACTGTATAAGCCGCACCGTATTCACGGCACAGCTCACGAAAAGCTCTGTCTGCAACACCTGCCATAGGTGCAAGACCTGCAAATCCTTCAATTTTTAAATTGCCTATCATCATATGCTTGACCCTGTATTTCAAATTTTTAATATTTTAACATAAATATTATTCTTGTGCAACTTTACAAGAACTTTTTAGTGCATTTTTATACTTGATATGATATACTAAAACCGAAGAATAATTTATTGGAGCAGTTTTTATGAATTTACTGATTTTAGACGGAAACAGCATATTAAACCGTGCCTTTTACGGTATAAAATTGCTTACCACAAAAGACGGCAGATACACCAATGCCATATACGGATTTATGAATATACTTTTGAAGCTTGAGGAGGAT
>CAMFTS010000103.1 GCA_945988915.1 uncultured Clostridia bacterium | reverse complement strand
TTTCGCAAAGGTCTGTAATACAACAATTCATACTATCACCCCGTAAATTATATTACTGATTGAGGAATGATATACTATATCTGATTAAAATATATTGCATACAGGCCTTTACTTTTTTATTTTATTATTAACTTTCTCTTATCTGCGTCACAAAGTCTGATATCAGGAGCAAATTCCATACTGCCTTTGTTTTCAAAAGCTACAATAACTTCATTTTCGGTACATTCAACATTGAAAGTAGCCTTAACACAGTTGTTATTTTTGTACTCAAAGGTCAGACCGTCATCTGTGAAGAATTCGCTATGGAATGTTCCTTTTGATAACGGATAAACAGTGAATACCGTCTTTTCCTCTGCCTTGAATTTGTAGTCGGCTTCATCAGTAGCAATAACACTGCCTGCTCTTACGCAGTACGGTACTTGTTTGTTCACAGGAACCTTGTATTCAATTACCTGTCCGCCTTTCAATATCTTGCCGTCAAAATACCAGTCGTCAGCCTTTGGAAGATAAACCTTGACTTTTTCCGCACCTTCGTCGAATACAAATGTGACAAGAATATCTCTGCCGAACATAAATGAGTCACATTCAAGTTCTATTTCTTTGTCGTCATAGTAAAGATTAAGCGGAGCATTGATAGGTAAATCTTTTTCAACCGCCTCGTAAGCACAGTTATACATATACGGAATTAACTGTTTTCTCTGCTTGAATATTTCCTTAACAGAGTCGATAATATCCGGATAACTCCACGGCATTGTGGCAGAGCCGTCTTTATTCCAGGAATGAATGGTAAATCTCGGCTCAAATACGCCGTGCTGTATCCAACGGAGCAATAGCTCTCTCGACGGCATATCACCCGAAAAACCTCCTAAATCGTGACCGTAGAAATAAAGTCCCGACATAGACATTGTTAAGCCGATATAATGACAATATCTTAAATCGTTCCAAGCAGTTCTGTTGTCGCCCGACCAAGTTTGCGCAAGTCTGCGGATAGCAGGTGAGCTTGAACGGGAGGAAAGAAACGGGCGTAATTCAGGATTCTTTTCTGTTTGTGCGGTGTATGACGAAACATTCATAAGATATGTTAGCACACTTCTTATTCTTGATGCCTTGACTTCGCCGTCACCGAATCCGCAGGAAACAGCGTCGCAGTCCTTAACATCATATTCGTTGTTGTCATTCCAAGTGGTGACAATTCCGTTGTCGAGCAGTTTTTCGGTGACTTGTTTTTTCCAAAAATTAAATGCACCGTCATTTGTGAAATCAAGATAACTGCCGTAACCGTCCCAGAATCTCGTAATGAACGGAGTGCCGTCGGGATTCTTAACAAACCAACCGTTATTTTTAATATCCTCATACATAGGATGGTCACAAAGAAATGCAGGCTTAATGTTAGGAATAATCTCAATTCCTGCATCCTTGAATCTATTAATAAAGGCGTACGGGTCGGGAAATTTATCTGAATTCCAATTGAATACATATCTTTGAGTTCCGATAGATGTGTAACCGGAGGAAAGGTAAAAGCCTTTACAGGACAAACCGATATCATTTACTTTTTGCAAGAAGTCATTCATCTGCTTTTCGGAGTCGGGCGCGTCGGTATAAGCCATTGTACTTGCACAGTAATCAAAGCTCCATTTAGGAGGGAATGCCTGCTTGCCGCAGAGTAATGAGAATTGCTTTAAAATCTCTAACTTTGAGCCGAAGAAAACATAATATACAAGACAATCGTCTTCGGTTCTGAAGTATTTGTAAGGTTCGTAATAGTTATTAACCTCTTTGCCGAAATCTGCGTAAGAGGTATCTGCAGTGTCATAGAAAATTCCGTAACAGCCTGTTGAATTTTCACAAATATAGAAGGGCAAATGCTTGTATAACGGGTCGGCATTTTCAGCATCATATCCCATGCAGTCGGTAGTTTCAATTCTGAATGACCGTCCTGCCTTGTTAATCTTACCGCCTTTATCGCCAAGGCCGTAGATTATTTCATTTTCCTCTCTTGAAATATAATGATAATTTCCAACGCCGAATTCATTTTCAAAATTGTATGCGAGCGGCTCTCTGTCGCAGAAAAGCTTATTGTTTCCGAGAGTATATTTTAAGAGGAAATTATTTGTATCAAGCTCAACCGAAACACCGCATTTCAGCTTAAATATTTCATTTTCACCGTTCTGTTTTATTTCAGCTTTGCTAAGCACAAAACCGTCTGTTGAGAGCTTATTTCTGCCTACACGGGAAAGAACATTGTTCGGATTAACCGAAAATGTGGGGAGCATAGCTTTTTCATCTTTAAAAATTGCAACTCTTATACAACTGTCACTAATAAAATCAATTCGTGCAGTTGTACCGTCACTTTTATATACTCTGTAATTGTCTGTATGCTCGGTGAGGTTGAATTTGTGGTTGAATTTCATTAGAATTCTGCTCCTTTATTGCCGAATGTATTTGAGAACAATTGTTTTGTATTCCATTTGTCCGTATGAGTATTCTCACAAAAATGCATAGGCATTTTACCTCCGCGTTCCCAATTCGGAATACTGTCACAGTTCGGATTCTGATTTGCGGCGAATGCACAGAGCATATCGTGCATCTGCTTTGAAATTTCAAAGTCCACCTCTTCAAACGGACGCCAGTTGTTTTCAAGTGTAGAGAAAGAATAGAGCAAATCGCAGGAATGCCAAGCACCTGCATTGTCCCCCGGAAGAAGTCGGTCGAAGTTATATACATAACAAGGATTTTTGTTTCCCTTGCATCTCTTTGCATATTTTCTTGTAAGGCCCTCAAGAATAATCGGCAGCATATCCGTAATTGTTTCGCCGAGAATAATAGGCATATCGGGAATGGTTTTCATATTGAAATTGCTGTCCGTAATGATTTTTCCGTCCTTTACAGGCATAGTGTGAAGCATACTCAGTTTATCAGCTTTGCAAGCGTCGCTCCACGCATAGAAAAGAGTTCTGACATCAACCTTTTTTAGCTCTTCCATAGAATTGACCTTTGCGTTACTGATAATTGTATCCCAGAACTTTCTTGTCTTTTCGGGGCTTTCAGGCTTTGCTACGGCTCTCTGCAAAGCGGCACCGCTCATCATAACAGCGCCTGCAAACATATTCTTACATTCTTCGCTTGAAATGAGAATATCTACGCTCATAGCACCTGCACTCTGTCCCATAAGAGTAATATTGTCGGGATTGCCTCCGAATGCCGAAATATTATTTTTAACCCATTTAATAGCGGCAAGCTGATCAAAAAGACCGAAGTTACCGCAAATTCCGTCTTTGTTTGTGAGGTCGGGGTGCGAACAGAAGCCAAAAGGTCCTAAGCGGTAATTAAGCGCAACAAAAATAACTCCGTCTTTTGCAAAATGGGCGCCGCTGATATGACCTTCATTAGAACTGCCGCCTGTGAACGAACCTCCGTGAATGTAAACTATAACAGGGCAATCCTTTTTATTTTCGGGAGCCCAGATGTTTAAGAATAAGCAGTCCTCACTGTATGTAAAACTAAGACCTTTTCTGAATTCCTTGTGATAAAAAGCATTACACTTTTCATCATCTTCAAAGCCTCTGCGCTGATACGAACACTCACCGTACTCGGTAGCGTCATAAACACCGTTCCAAGACCTTGTTTCAACAGGATATTCCCAACGGGAAGCTGTGGCATATTTAATACCTCTAAATTCAACATGGTTTTCAAATTTCAACCCTTTTATTTCACCGCAAGGCGTTTGAAGAATAATATTATCCATTTTATCACCTCAAACAAAGAATAAATTCTGTCTCTTATACACATCTCCGAGCCCACGAGACGTAGAGGAAT
>CAMFTS010000102.1 GCA_945988915.1 uncultured Clostridia bacterium | reverse complement strand
ATCGGTTTTGAAAGCAGGTTCAGCATAAATGTTGAACGAGTTGATTTCATTGAAATACTTTCTTCTGATGCCAGAATAACTGCTGCGCACTTTTTATTCATAAATTTTCCTCCGAGAAAATATATAAATTTATTGTAACACTCTTATTTGTAATTTACAACAGAAATATTAAATATTCTGTTCAAATGACTTTTATTTCAGTTGTTTTGAAAAATTCTTTATGATATAATCAGCAAAAATAGCAATGTAAAAATATTTTTACACGAAAAACCCTTTAATGTAAAGGCCTTTTGATAGACAGATATTCTGTTTTCCGTCATAATTAAATTGCAAGGAGGCAAGAATTATGGAAATAGGCGCTAAGATAAAAAACGCGAGATTAGAGGCAAAACTGACACAGGAGCAAGCTGCAGATGCTCTTTGTGTCAGCAGACAAACAATATCAAATTGGGAAAACGAAAAAACCTATCCTGATATTGTTAGCGTAATTAAGATGAGCGATATCTACAACATAAGTCTTGACCGACTGCTGAAGGAGGAAAACAGTATGTCAAAAAACTATATTGATTATCTTGAAGAAAGCACAAACACAGTAAAAAGTAAAACTAAGCTGTCAAAACTGATACTTATTGTTTCATATCTCGTTATTTGGGCAGTATCCATCGCGGCTTTCTGGTTCTTTACCGCCGAGTCCGATGCAATGGCTTACGGACTGATATTTATATGGATTGTAAATCCCGTTGCAATATTCATTCTGTCATTCATTGTCGGTAAAAATGACTATTGGGGCCGTTTAAAATGGCTTTGCTCAATTATTTTCGGTATCCTGTTTTCACTTGTACCATATACAACATATGATATGGCAAATATGATAGCCTTTGATAAGCCTATTCCGATTCCTGAATTTTCAATGATTCCTGTAGGCGTAATAATCTCAGTCTTAGGCTTACTCTTAGGAATTGCTGTTGAGCATATCAAGGTAAAAAAAGAAACTAAATAATTTAATATTAAATACCGAACAAAAAGCACTGTCGGCGTAACAACCGACAGTGCTTTTCTTATATTTTTATTTCATTTATTATTTTTCAGCTAACAATCATTTTAAGAATCAACTTGGCGTCAACAACAGAAATCTTTCCGTCAATGTTCATATCTGCAACCCAAGTCTGTGCATCAGTAAGCTCTTCAGTTCCCGCAATAGCTTTAAGTACAAGCTTTACATCAGCTACCGTAATATTGCCGCTTGCATTTATATCACCCATTTTGCCTGAAAGAGGTGAAAGCGTAAGGCTTTCTCGGTCATACTGCATAAACTGTGGGAAATTCGGATTAGAATTTACATTTGTATCAGCCGGTGCTGTAAGAATCCAAGCAAAGAATCTTGAATTATCATTTTCACCCTTGTTGCTGAACTCAACATGTCTTTGATTCTTGATAAACCAAGTGTTATCAGGAAGAATACAAGTACTTGCATCAATCATTCTGTCGCTTGAAAGATGTGCATTTCTCATATAATTCTCATCAAGAGTTTCACCGTAAGGAGCTACAGTTGCAAAACCGCTTGTATTTATTGTCTCAATAACCTGATCGCCGGTGCAATTACTTGCGGTTGTGATCGGAGGCATCTGTGAGTTGTAATTTGATACAATAGAAACGCATACACCGTTATCCTGTGCAGTTGTGAGAATATCGGCAATTTTTCCCTGGACGCCATAATGATAGGCATCTACTCTTTTCCAGAAAATTTCGTTCTGCTCATCTGTACCTTCGTTCATTCTCATGCCCATATACTCTTTGGCTTCACTGTAACGGCTGTCGGGAACGAAAGCCCATATACCTGTAATATATCCAAAGCTCGGAATAAGACATTCGGAATAGATTCGGTCTTTTTCATAAGCTATCAGTTCATCAACTACCGGGATAAGCTTGTCAAGAATACCTGTTTTTGCAATAATCTCACTTAAAGTATCCTTGCCGATTGATTCATTAATCATGTTATAAAGACCCTGTTCATCAATTTCTACTTCACCGCAAAGAAGTGCGCCAACCATTTCAATGCCTGTGAATGCAGCAGAAAGCATTGTAATATTGCTAAGATCATCATAACCGTATTTTGAAAGATAAGCCGAAAGAATACAGCCACCCATACTAATACCTGAAATAGCTACCTTATCATGACCTGTTGTAGCTTTCATTGTTTCGATATAATCGTGTATATCGTCTGCAAGGATCAACGGATCTACACGCCAGTCAAGTCCGTAAACCCAAACATGATCCGCACCGTAAGCCTCAACTGCAATGTCAACAATATCATTTGCAAATACTTGCTTTACCTCTGCGTAATCATAATCCGAAACAGGTCCCGTAAACTGATTTATAAGACCGACATTCTGATCATACGGTTCACCGTCCGGTGTGCAGCTTATGTATGAGAATAATTCATTTGCTGCAGGAATGAAATCGTCGCAAAAAACATCAAAATCATTTTTTGTCATATCTGACGCCAAAAGAGTTTCAAGCGCAGGCAATGCTTTATCAATAGCATTAAGAAGAAGCTCTGAATCAGGTGCCCAGACAGCTTTTCCTGTTTTTTTATCAATCAGCTGATACTGTGAAAAGCCTGATATGATAAGCAACGGAGTATCATCACGACTGCATTTGTTATCAGCCGCAAAAGCCGGAATCATACAGCTTGCGACAAGAATGACAGACATAATAACACTTAAAACCTTTTTTGTTGTTTTTCCTGACATATAAACAACCTCCCAAAGAATAAGTAAGTTGATTATATCACAATTCCGTATGCTTTTCAACACCAAAAGGTCAACTTATTTAACAGAAAACCGTGTATATATTTTCTTTTCTGCACAGTCGGGAGAATATTGCCAGAAATCTATATGCCCGGATTCAATAAAATACTGTTCCCCGGTATTGACAATCGGGGCTTCGTCGGTATCAACAATTATCAATTTTATTTTCATTTTTTCAGGATTTATACTTTTAATAAAAACGCTTGCACTCTGTGAGGGAACAGCATAGCTGACATATTCTGCAAGTCCTGCCAGATTCGGAGTCAGTTCAACAAAAACTCCATACGGCTCAACAGAACGAATAATGCCTGTTACGGTTTGACCTGCTTTAAACTGTGAAGCGTTTTCTTCCCATGTGCCGAGCAATTCCTTATGCGTTAGTGTAATTCTGCCATCCTCGTCGATATCCTTTACAACAGCTTTTATATCTTCTCCCACATTAAATCTTGCCCCCGGATCGGGAATTCTTGAAACAGAAATTCCGTCAATCGGCAACAGCGCCGTAATACCTGCGGCAACATCGCAGAACACTCCGAACGGTTCAATATGACTTACCCTCACCGTAATAATATCGCCCGGCGAAAGTAAGCTGATATAGTTTTCTCTGCATTCTTTTTGCCGTGCAGCCCGACTTAAAATTGCTGTCTTTTCTCCTGTTATATCGGTTTTTATTTCTTCAATATAAAATCCCACCGGCTTATTTACTCTTGAAATAATCGCAATATCTCTGACCGTACCCTCACGAACGCCCTCAGCACATTCCTCTCGCGGCATAAAGCCGTTGATACTTCCAAGTCTGAAATGCAAGTTATGCTCTGCATCACACATTATTGCTCGTGTTTCAATGTATTCCCTGTTTGTATATGCTTCATACAATGCTTTTTGTGAGGACAGTTTTGCCTGCATTTCTTCAGTGTTGATTAAAAAGCCCTCCGGCAAATATTTTTTCATACATCTCACCCATTTCCTTTTTCTTAAAAATTCAGTATTAAAAATATATGCAAAAAGA
>CAMFTS010000101.1 GCA_945988915.1 uncultured Clostridia bacterium | reverse complement strand
AAATAAGCATTGGAATAAGCCTTGTAGCCGAGAGCATCGGTAACAACAATTCTGAAATACTTTTCTTTTTCTTTAATCTTGAAGGTTGCCTCGTTTATTGTTTCTCCGTCATTTGCATTTTTCATTTTGCAGTCACGCGAACAGGGAATATAAGAAACACAACGGGCGTCACTTGTTTTAACCGTAACCTCATCATTTTCAAGAACAATGCTTCGGATTTCAGGACCTGTATGCTTATATGTGCCTGTTGAGGAATAGAACATTCCGTCTTTGAGAGCTTTCGTAACATCTTCATATTTTAAAGAGGGTGAGGCTATCATAATATATCCGCCGTAAGAGTCACAGTCCGGTGAAGTATCGGGATAAATATTATGGTTGTCGTCGGTAGAAATGCAGTATAGCCTGCTTCCTGCTCTGAGCATATCGTCAAAGCAGTGTCCGTTGTCATCGTCAAATCCGCAAATAACACATCCGTAATTTGTTATTTCCATAGCGTCGGCATTTTTGTATCTTATGTATTCGGGATAGCTTTCCAGACTCCAGGTCGGATGATTGTATGTAACAAAGAATCCGTGCTTTTTACCTGTTTTTATAAGCTTGTTAATGCCGTGCTTCGTGTATTTGCGAACAAGCATTATTTCTTTTTTGTTGATATTAACTTTTTTTGCATTTTTCTTTGCGTTTCCCCAAAGATAAGCCGGACTGAAGCAAACTTCTTCGGTATTGTCGGGAGAAAGAGCGACAAAGCAAAGATGACAGGTCTTTCCGTTAATACCGCTTGCTTCAATTTCATATCCGTTAAGCATAAGAAAATCACTGTCACTCAATTCACTGTGCGGAATAAAAACTTCGTGGTCGGTTATAGCAAGAATACTGTAACCGTGAGCCTTATAATCGGCTTTTAGCTGTTCCGGAGTTTTCAGTCCGTCGGAAACAGTAGAATGACAGTGCAAATTGGCTCTGTAGTATTTTAAATATTCCGAAGCCGGCGGAAGTAATACTTTCTTCAAAATTCTGCCCCTTAACATTAAAAATAAATTGTAAATATAATAATTAAATTGTATCAAAGTTTTAATGCTCGGTCAATTTGGCATTATTAATAATTTAGCAAGGAAATTATTGTAAAAAAAGCAAGACTGTGTTATATTATGGATAATACTATGAAAGCAGGTGAAACGGTGATTTACGATAATTGGATGTCTTACATAAAAGATGAAGTGAAAATTACCGAGCTTGTAATTCCCGGCGCACACAATGCAGGCAGCTACGGAATGAAAAAGCTTGCCGAATGTCAAAAGGATAACATTTTTACACAGTTTAAATACGGAATCAGACAGTTTTGCCTTCGGTTAAGTGAAGCAAAGGACGGTACGATTTTTCTTGCGCACGGTATAACAAAAGGTGATTTGTTTGAGAATGCACTGAAAGATATTAAGAGAATACTTGACGAATATCCGACAGAAATTCTGCTTTTGGATATAAGAGAATATCAGCCTCAGAAATTCGGACCGATTACATTAAAATACAAGGCGGACAAAGACAAGGTTAACGCTTTGCTTGATAGGTATCTGAATACAAAAGAAAATGCTTACTGCGATTTTGAAAATATCAGCGAAGTTACTGTCGGAGATATAAGAAAATCCGGCAAAAGATTTATTCTTATCAATGAGGCTCAAAGCTATGAATTCAGCAAGAATTGTAAACAGATTTTACCGTGGGATAAAAAAATAAACGGTATGAAAGCAGAGAATTTCCGTATTCACGCAACGGATTTCTTTGATACCTGTCATACAGACGGACTCTATTGGTTTCAAACACAGCAGACCCCGAATCTCGGTACGGAAATCGGCGTAACCGTGCCTAAAGAACTTGATGAAAGCTTACGCCCGTACTTCTGTGAGATAATTGAAAAAATAGCCGAAACGGAAAGCTATTTGAAGCAGTCGAATATTATTGCAGGAGATTTTATGACTGAAGATTATATGAAATCGGAGTTAATATTAAATTTGAATATCCTTAAGAACAATGTTAAGGAAGATTTAACGGACGAATATCGGGAGGGTCTTAAATGGAACTGACCGTGATAGGTAAATACGGACCTTACGGCAAAGAGAAAAACGGCTGTGCAAGCTGTTATCTCGTTAAAAATGATGAAGACTTGCTTGTAATGGATATGGGCAGCGGAACCCTGTCAAGACTTATGGGCTTTGTCGATATAAAAAAAGTAAAAGATATTTTTATTTCGCATTTGCATTATGACCATACAAGCGATCTTCTTCCGTTCAGATATTTGCTTGAAGACTTAAATCACAAGGTGAATATTTACACCCACAAGGAAGACAGCGCGTGGTACGGAATTCTTTTCAACCATCCGAATTTCAACATCATAAACATTGATGAAAATACGGAAATAACGCTTGGCTCAATGACGCTTAATTTCCTTGAAATGAAGCATACCGTTACCGACTATGCGGTAATAATCAAAGGCGAGAAAACACTTTGTTATACGGGTGATACGCTTTACAACGACAATATTCCTTTATGCTTTGAAGAATGCTCGACAGTTCTTGCCGACTGCTCAAAGCCCGAAGGCTTTAAAGGCCCTCATATGAATATAAACGATGCAAAAGCGTTAGCAAATAAATACAAAAAGAATATTATTGCAACTCATTTGTCGGTAGATTATGATCCGACCGAAGCTCTTAAAGAACAAGAAAACATTACGGTTGCAGAAGAAATGAAAACTTATATTCTTTAAACAGGAGTAAAATATGAAACACTACGAAAGCATTATTATCGGTCATATCTCAATGGATAACAACATTGATCATCTCGGAAACGGCGCATTTGTCTGCGGCGGAGCAGTACTTTATTCTTCTGCGTCTGCTTATGCGCTCGGACATAAGGTTGCGGCAGTTACAAAACTTGCAAAGGAAGATTCCGACAGATTAAAAGAGTTTACCGTTCCCGAAGAAAATGTGTATGTTGTAAACTGTAAAAAATCAACAACGATGAAAAATGTGTATTTTACACCGGACAAGGAGAGAAGAGAATCAACCTGTCTTTCATCCGGCGACCCGTTTGAACTGTCCGATATTCCCGAGGATATAAGCGGTGATATTTATCATTTTGCAGGACTCGTTTACGGCGATTTCCCGAATGAAATGATTAAAAAATGTTCCGAAAAAGGTAAAGTCGCAGTCGATGTGCAGACTTGTCTTCGTCATGTAAACAATGAAACAGGCGAAATGTATTTTGAAGATTGGGGAAGTAAAAAGGAAATGCTTCCTTACATTCACTTCTTAAAGACAGATGCCGCAGAGGCAGAGATTATGACAGGTACCGACGACCGCTATAAAGCAATTAAACAGCTGTACGAGTGGGGCGCAAAGGAGGTACTTATTACTCATAATACCGAAGTTATTGCCTATAACGGAGGCGAGATTTATTCCTGTCCCATAAGAGCAAGGAATTTAAGCGGAAGAACAGGCAGAGGGGATACAACCTTTGCCGCATACATAAACGAAAGACTTGTGAATGATATTCCGACTGCTTTACTTTATGCAACGGCAACCGTTTCACTCAAAATGGAAACACCCGGACCGCTGAAGGCAACAAGAGAAGACATTGATAATTATATTAAAGAATATTACAAAGATTATCTTAAATAAATCAAAAAACTGACTTGAATAAAACAAGTCAGTTTTTCTCATTTAGGCATTTTTCTTTTTGCCGTAATGCTTTCAACCTCTAAGCAGTAAACCATAGTCCGCTTGATTGCTTCAGGATTGAAATAGGCATTTTTTTCGGGATGGTAATGATTCATCAGCTTTTGCAATGCTTCGTGCTTTTTATC